>NZ_JBCLNI010000046.1:0-14840 GCF_039062885.1 Blautia sp. 2227st1_G12_2227SCRN_220401
GTGATAGCTTCCGATCACGGCCTTATGGTCTTCGATCGTAGTGGAAATTCCATGCGCTACTACATATTCAACCTTTGAATGCATCTCCTCATGGGCCAGATGCTTCTTCCTGGCAGCACTGACAACAGCCTTGGCCATGGAGTGTGGGAAATGCTCTTCCATACATGCGGCGATACGCAACATCTCCTCCGGATCATTGTTGTCAAAAGGAACCACATCCACAACGGTTGGCTTCGCCTTTGTCAGAGTTCCTGTCTTATCAAATACGATGGTATCTGCCTCAGCCATTGCTTCCAGATATTTACCGCCCTTAACTGTAGCCTTATGTGTACCGGCCTCACGGATCGCAGACAATACAGAGATCGGCATTGCAAGCTTAAGCGCGCAGGAGAAATCCACCATTAGGATCGCAAGGGCCTTGGTGGCATTTCTGGTAAGGAGATATGTAAGTGCTGTTCCTCCAAGAGTATAGGGAACCAGCTTATCTGCCAGATGCTCTGCCTTTCCCTCCAAAGAAGATTTCAGCTTCTCAGACTCCTCGATCATGGTAACGATCTTGTCATAGCGGCTGGAACCACCTACCGTCTTTACGCGGATGGTGATCTCACCTTCCTCCACAACAGTGCCTGCATAGGCAACGCTGCCCTCTTTCTTGCATACAGGTACAGACTCACCGGTAAGAGAAGCCTGGTTGACCATAGCCTCTCCATCTGTAACACTTCCGTCAAAAGGAATTACGGTACCCATACGTACAACAACCTCATCTCCCGGCTGGACCTCTCCGGACTCTACCAGGATCTCCTGATCCTCTCTCTTCAGCCATACCCTGCCAACATTCAGGGACATGGTTCTTGCAAGATCACCTACAGATTTCTTATGCGTCCACTCTTCCAGGATCTCTCCGATTCCAAGCAGGAACATGATGGAGCCTGCAGTACCAAAGTCCTGACGTAATACAGACACTCCAATTGCAGTGGCATCCAGGACCGGCACCTCGATCTTACGGTGAAGAAGTGTATCGATTCCCTTCCAGATATATTTCAGGGAAGTAGCTGTTGTATAAATGGCATTCAGCGGATATGGCAGAAAAAGCCTTCTTCCGTAATGGCAGATCACCTTGGAGATCAGCTTCTCCTGATATTCTGCATTCAGTGCTCTCCCTGAGCTCTGCAGCACCTGTGAAGGAACCTCTACATCCTGATAATGAAATTCGCTGATACCACGGATAACCGCAGCTCTACTGCCCCGATAATTTACAACTGCGTCACAGGTTCTCTCGTATACCTTGGCAGAAACCACTCCATCAAGATTCTCGAGATAATACAACAGCGTATCTGCCTGCCCGTAGCTCATCCTCTTCTGAGCAAGATGGATACGAAGCCGGCCTCTTGTCTCATGTTTGATATAAAATTTCACGGAAAATCGCCTCTTTACTCAGCTGTCTCTTCTGCTGCTTCTTCTGTCTCTTCTGCTGTTTCTTTGAATGCATCCTCATCTGCAGTTTCCTCTGCTTCTGTCTCAACATCCTCTACAGCCTCTTCAGCTGCTACTCTTTCCTCATTGATCTCCTTAGCTTCAGCATAAATATCTTCCGCATTCTCCTGAAGATTCGTAGCTGTTTTCATGATGCAGTCCTTAGCTCTTAAAACGGCTGCTGTGCATCCTGTGTAAAGCTTCTTCGCATCCTTGCTTGTGAGGATCTTGATTCCTGCTGTTCCGAAAAGAACGCCTGCTGCAAAAAGTCCTGATTTTTTGAATTTAAAGTCTGCCATAATAATTTCCTCCTGATATATGATTTTTATTTTTTTCTGATTCCCGGTGAGGATTTTTCATGTCCGCCCCGATATTTTCAATATTATAAAATGTCTGTAAAAAAAAGTCCAGTGTTTTTTGTGTGAACTCAGCACAATTCGTTAAATTTTCAGTTATTTTTACCTAACAGTTAATTTTTACTAATAGTTTGATCTGTCTAATTCTTAGTCTGTACAAACCTCTTCTTTCCTATTATATTGTGCCATAGCTTTTCCATACTCACCCGACCTCATGAACAGGCAGCAGCGCCAGGGTACGGATATTCTGTTCACTGATCTCCCCACAGGCCCGAAGTCCTGCAAGGATCACTTCATTAAGCTTCTGTCCGGACAGATGGCATATCGTATCATCATCCAGTTCTACTGTGCAGGCGCCTTTTGTGCTGCATGCCACGCGATACATATTCTTTCGGCTGATAGCACCGATGGATTCCAGCGTATTGACCATACGGTATACTGTAGCTACACCGATCTTCGGATCCAGTGCGGAAGCCCTGTAATAGATTTCCTTACAACAGGAGCACTCTCCCTCCAGGATAATGTCCAGAAGAATCTTTCTCTGTCTGGTGATGCGGAGCCCCTTCTCCTTCAGTTTCTCTATAATAAGATCCCTCTGCATCTCTGTATGTCGGTAGCATCCTGTTTTTTTCTCTTCTGTTTCGGCTTCTGCAATATGCATTCTGATCCCTCCTTTATTGAGAAAACTTTTCTTTTATCTAATAAGTTAGTATACTCCAACTTAGGTTAGTTGTAAATAACTCCTTTGAACTTTTTTACATATTGAGGATTCTGCCTGAATACCGTATAATGTTTCGTGAACCTGTACATAGGAAACCGTCGTTTTGACAAAATGACGAAAAATCCCCTTTCGTTTTTTCGTCAGAATGACAAGAAACTGCCGGAAACTTTGTAAGATTCAGCTCTAGCCCTTTTCTCTCATTTTCGATATACTGTTAACCAGCAAAGGAAATTACGTAAAACAATATATTAATTTTGGAGGGAAACAACAATGGCAAGTTTATCATTATCTCACATTAATAAAACTTATCCGAATGGCTTCCAGGCAGTTAAAGATTTCAACCTGGAGATCGAAGACAAAGAATTCATCATCTTCGTAGGACCATCCGGATGTGGAAAATCTACAACACTTCGTATGATCGCAGGTCTTGAGGAGATCAGCGGTGGTACACTTAAGATCGGTGACAAAGTCATGAACGATGTTGAGCCTAAGGACCGTGATATCGCAATGGTATTCCAGAACTACGCTCTGTATCCTCATATGACAGTTTATGATAACATGGCATTCGGACTTAAACTTCGTAAAGTTCCGAAGGACCAGATCGACAAGGCTGTTCGTGAAGCAGCAAGAATCCTTGACCTTGACAAGCTTCTTGATCGTAAACCGAAGGCTCTTTCCGGTGGTCAGAGACAGCGAGTTGCTATGGGACGTGCTATCGTTCGTAATCCTAAGGTATTCCTTATGGATGAGCCTCTTTCCAACCTGGATGCTAAGCTTCGTGTACAGATGCGTATCGAGATCTCCAAGATCCATCAGAGACTTGGTGCTACTATCATCTATGTAACACATGACCAGACAGAGGCTATGACACTTGGTACCAGAATCGTTGTTATGAAAGACGGTGTTGTTCAGCAGGTTGATACACCACAGAACCTGTATCAGAAACCAGGCAACCTCTTCGTTGCAGGATTCATGGGATCTCCGCAGATGAACTTCCTTGATGCTGTTATCTCCGAAAAAGGCGGCAATGTAATTGCTACGATCGGTGGTGAGCATGAGGTTATCGTTCCGGCAGCTAAAGCTAAAGTCCTGAAAGACAAAGGCTATGTTGGAAAGAAAGTTGTTCTTGGTATCCGTCCTGAGGATATCCATGATTCTCAGATGTTCCTTGAGACATCTCCAAGCAAACCAATGAACTCCGTAGTTAAAGTTTACGAGCTTCTTGGTGCTGAAGTATTCCTGTACTTCGATGTTGACGGAACTCAGGTTACAGCACGAGTTGATCCTCGTACAACAGCTAAGACCGGTGATCCGATCAGATTTGCATTCGATATGGAGAAAGCTCACTTCTTCGACAAAGAGACAGAGCTTACTATCACAAACTAATTCTCGTCGAATCATAAAAACAGAATGTAACCCCGGGGATATGATTTCCCGGGGTTTCTTTTTATTTCACTAGTTTTATTTCACATCAGAAAGGACGCTTTTTATGAAAATACAGCAAACAATTCAAAAATGTCTGGATGACTGGAACCGGATCAGCGGTCTTGATTTCTGTATTCTGGATGAAAATGACCAGATATACATTTCCACAGGGGACCGTCGACTTCCTTCTTCTGAAAAGCTTGCTCAGTTCCGGGAGGATCCTGCCTTATGCATCTCCAACCGCAGCTGCAGTCTGTACAAGCTGAACAACATACCTCAGAGCAATATGCTTCTGATCGTATGGGGCTCCGGAGAGCAGGCTTCTACCATCGGAGAGCTTGCTGTCTGCCAGGTAGAAAGTCTCCTCACTGCCTATACGGAAAAAACAGACAAGAACTCCTTTATGCAAAATCTTCTCCTGGACCGTTATTCCCAGGTAGAAGCTTTTAACAAGGCTGCCCGTCTTCATATTACACCTTCCGCCCGCCGTGCGGTATTTCTTGTGGAAACCAAGCAGCACAAGGACGAAAATGCCCTGGCTACCATCCGCAACATCTTTTCTGCCCGTACACGGGATTTTATCACTGCACTGGATGATTCCGGCATCATCGTAGTACGTGAGCTTCAGAGCACCGAAAGCTACGAAGAACTGGAGGGTATCGCCTGCATGCTGGTGGATATGCTCAATACAGAGGCCATGACCTCTGCCTGGGTTTCCTACAGCAATGTTGCAGATGATATCATGGAGCTTTCCGATGCCTACAAGGAAGCCCGCACTGCTCTGGAGGTCGGCAAGATCTTTTATGCTGACAAAAATGTTTTCGGTTATAACCGTCTGGGCATTGGCCGTCTGATCTATCAGCTGCCCACTCAGGTCTGCAACATGTTTGTAGGCGAGATCTTCGGAGAAGAATCCCTGGAATCTATTGACGACGAAACCCTCAATATCATCCGGACCTTCTTTGAAAATAACCTGAACCTTTCTGAAACCTCCAGACAGCTCTATGTGCACCGGAATACTCTGGTGTACCGTTTTGAAAAGCTGCAGAAGCGGTTTGGCCTGGATATCCGTACCTTTGAGGATGCACTGGCCTTCAAGCTTGCCATGATGGTGTCCGATTACATCACCTATTCCGGAAATCACGGAAAATAGCTCCTGTCCGCAAAAATCCATCAAAAATGCAGGTGCACAAAAAATCCCGGAAACAGCAGATAATGTCTGTTTCCGGGGTTTTCTTTATTTCAGCAGCATCAGATGCTCCGGTGGAAGATACAGATATTCCGGAAGATCTTTACCCGGATCCTCCGTAAAGCTGTTTTTGGGACGCATCCACCATAATCCGGCAGCATTCTCTTCCGCTTTGTTCCGGATCATATACTGATGTTCAAATGTAGTTTCTATGTATTGGTCTACCTGCACTGCCATACAGTTCTCACCCGGCTCTGATTCCGGGCGGATCCAGTGGCCGCGGATCCCTACGTAAGTAATGTCCTCATCTACATTTTCTTCGGTATGGAGCTTCATTTTCCAGTCCGCCGCATAGATCTCGTGAGGTCCCAGCCTCTCCGCTCTGGAAAAATTCTTACAGCCGGTAAGCTTTGCTGCCTCCAGAAGTCCCGGTCTCTCAAACAGCTGCTTTGTCTCCCCGGTCACAAGGATCCTGCCTTCATGTACAATGGAAAGCTCCCTGCAGAATTTATAGGCCTCATCTCTGCTGTGTGTCACAAGGATCATATCTCCCGGATAGTCCTTGAGGAAATCCTGCATCTCCCGCTGGAGCACATCCTTCAGGTAACTGTCCAGTGCGGAAAACGGCTCATCCAGAAGAATAGCTTCCGGCTCTCCGATCATCATTCTGGCCAGTGCCACTCTCTGCTGCTGTCCGCCGGAAAGCTGTGAGGGCAGGCGCTTCTCCAGCCCCTCCAGATGATATCGCCGGATCAGATCTGCCACTTTTTCTCTGGCGGAGGATTTTTCCCCACGATAACCGCAGCGGATGTTCTGTTCCACTGTCATGGTTGGGAACAGCGCATAATTCTGAAACAGATATCCGATCCGACGCTTCTGGGGCTTCAGATCGATCCCTGCTTCAGAATCAAACACTGTTTTTCCATTGATGACGATCCTTCCATTATCCGGTGTTTCGATTCCTGCAATACAGCGTAAGGTCATGCTTTTTCCGCTGCCGGAAGCACCAAGAAGCCCAATGGCTGCCGAACTGCCTTCAAAATCTACCTTCAGGAAAAAATCACGGAAGTTTTTTTCGATATTTACTTTGACTGCCATCAGATCCACCTTCTTGTTCTCATACCTTTTCCGGATACGATATTGATCAGCGCTACGATCACAAAGGAGATCAGCACGATCACAACGACCCAGAAGCCTGCAGTTCCGTAATTTCCGGCTGCTGTCTCTGATGCAATGGCAACAGAAACTGTTCTGGTTTTTCCAAGGATATTTCCGGCAAGCATGGAGGTTGCGCCATATTCTCCAATCGCACGTGCAAATGCCAGCACTGTTCCGGATGCGATCCCCGGTCCTGCCGCCGGCATGACTACCCGCCAGAATATCCGGCTGTCGCTCATCCCCAGAGTCTGACCTGCATGGATAAGATTTATATCCACCTGTTCAAAAGCAGCCCGTGCATTGCGGTACATCAGCGGAAATGCGATCACTGCCGCTGCGATCACACAGCCCTTCCAGGTCTGCACGATCTTAATATCAAAATTATCCAGAAGAAAGCTTCCAAAGGGCCTTTTCAGACTGAAGATCAGTAGCAGAAAAAATCCAGCCACTGTAGGAGGAAGTACCAGCGGAAGAGTAAGGATCCCGTCCAGTACTGCTCTGGCTCCCGGCTTCAGCTTCATGATCTTCCGGGCGCAAAATATTCCCAGAAAAAAAGCGATCACTGTGGCTGCCAGACCTGTTTTTAAGGAAATCCACAGAGGACTCCAGTTTATTTCTCTCAAAAATTCTGTCATATTTCATTCCTGTGCCGGCATTTACTGTGTTTCAATATTTACTGCCTGCCGTTTTTCTACATCATACTCATTTGGATGTGCTGTCTGCGGAAGCTGTGCTGTCCTCAGCCTCCGTGTTGTCTGCAGAAGCTTCTGTGGCATCCTCGGAATCCTCATCCTCATATGCTGTAAATCCATAGCCCTCAAATACCTTGATCGCTGCATCAGACTCTACATAATCAAGAAAAGCCTCTGCTGCCCTGGTATCGTCTTCCGATGCTTCCTTGTCCTCGATAAGTCCCACAGGATAAAGAACCGGCGTCTTAAGGCTGTCTGCCGGCGCCTCTGCGATGATATCTACTTTATCAGTAACAGACGCAGCATCTGTCGCATATACAACACCAACCTCATTGCTTCCTTCACTGACTGCTGCAAGTACATCCGTTACATTCTTGCACTCGTTGATCTCCATTTTGTTTACATCGTCCATGATCCCAAGATTGTTAAAGATCTCACGGGCGTACTGTCCCACCGGAACATCCTCTCCTGCAAGCGCCATATTTTCAGCGTCTGTGATATTCTCGAATCCTGTTACCTTTGTCTCTCCGTCCTTTGGTCTGATCAGAACGACTTTGTTCTCAAGAAGATCCTTAACGGTGTCTTCCTTTGTCAGTTTTTCCTCTGTGAGGGCATCCATCTGTTTATCTGCTGCTGAAAAGAAAAGATCACAGCGTGCACCTTCCTCGATCTGTGTCTGCAGTGTACCTGAGCTGTCTGCACTGTAATAGATCGTTACATTCGGATAAAGCTCATTGAAATCCTTCTGGATCTCCTCCATGGAATTGCTGAGGCTGGCAGCAATAAATGCATAAACCTCTCCCTTCAGGTTCTCATCACCTTTCACTTCTGTGTCCGCCGCAAAAACAGTTCCGGTCATAAGGCCTGTTGTTAAAATTCCCGCGGTAAGGGCTGCTAAGATTTTTTTCTTCATCTTTTGTTTCTCTCCTTTTCCGTTTCGTTCAGTTTTGTTTAGTTTTGAATGGTTTTGTTTAATTTTACCGAAAGGAAAGTTTCTTGTCAAGCTATAAGGCATTGCTGTTTTTCTCTACAAGTGCTATCATAAATACATAGTTGACAAGCCAGGCGGATGTTCACGATCCGCTTCGTTTCTTATCATGAGTGGCTTACAGCACTCCTGATACAGACAAATCCCACACAAGGTTCATTGCTCTGCACAACGGAAGCAGAGAACTTGCCTGATCCGGTTCATTCAATATTCAAGAAAAGGAGAATTACTTATGAAACTCAGTGCACGTAATCAGTTAAAAGGAAAAATCATCAACATCAACCAGGGAGCTGTAAATTCCATCGTTTCCATCGATATCGGTGGTGGAAATATCATCACTGCTACCATCTCCTGTGCGGCGGTGGAAGAACTTGGACTGAAAGTAGGCTCTGATGCTTACGCAGTGATTAAGGCAACCAATGTTATGGTAGGTATCGATGAATAAAGTCTACACAGCACAGGAAGTTGCAGATAAACTAAAGATCAAAAAATCCACAGTATATGACCTGATCAAACGCGGAGAGCTTTCCTCCTCCAAAGTCGGCAAACAGCTGCGGGTCAGCGAGGAACAGCTGTCTCAGTATCTTAAGGGTTCGGAATGTTCTGCGTCTTCTGCTCAGTCTTATGATCACCAGCCGGAGAGTTCTCTTTTGAAAAGGGATTATCTTCTGCATTCCAGTGGACTGATCATCAGCGGACAGGCTTCTCCGGCTCTGGATTTTCTCCTAAATCAGCTTCCCACACACCCGGACAATCTGCCGGTTCTGCAGTCTCACATGAACACCTACAACGGACTGTATTCTCTCTATTTTGAAAAAGTCCACATTGCCTGTGCATCCGCCTCACCGGAAGATATCCATAGCCTTATACCCGGTATCCCACTGACTGTGATCTCTCTGTGTCAATATCCTGTCGGCTTCTATGTAAAAAAAGAAAATCCCAAGAATATCCGGGGATTTTCTGATCTTACACGGGCAGATATTATTTTTGTGAATCGCGAAAAAGGAAGCAGCCGTCGTATCCTTCTTGACCGTACACTTCTGTCTTCCGAAATTTCACCGGATTCCATATCCGGATATCGAAATGAGCTTGTTACCGATCACTCCACGGCTGCTGCAGTGGCTGGCGGACAGGCAGACATAGCTCTTGGCGAGGCCTGTGTAGCGAGAAGCTTTCCGGAGCTGGATTTTCTTCCTGTTTGCCAGGAATCACTCTTCCTGGTTATGCAGACCAAAAATCTGAGCACCCCCGGCTTTCAGGCCGTAGCGGAAACCATTGCATCCGAACCTTTCCGCCGGTTTTTAGCTCTTCAAACCGGATACGATACTACTAACACCGGAAATATCCGGCATATTTAGGGCTAAGAAAAACGCTTATGTAAAAAATTCTTCCACAACCATTTCTTTGATAATACAAAATCAGCCAGCACGTCAATGATCACTCCTTATTTTTGCCCAATTAAGGAAGTTTCTTGATCCTATGACTGCTGGCTGATCTTTATTTATTCAGATATTGATATACTCTTGAAGAAATCGAACGAATTCCGTACAGTAAATGATCTTCGGAAGCGCCTTCTGAAAATATACATAATACATAATTTGTTTTCTTTCCATAGACGATTGCCATATCATGCTGAACTGAGCTTGTCTCACCAGTTTTGTTCGCGCATACTATACCTGTCGGAAGACCTGATGGAATTTTGTATCGTTTCGTCTGATGCAGTAAAAGATTTAGCATTTCTCTGGAATACTGTTGAGAAACACACTGACCTCGATAGATTTTTTCTAAGAGTATCCCACAATCTTTTGCAGATGCCGTGTTACGCCAGCCATCACTGCTCCAGGCAGAAGAAGACGGATGCAGGGAACTGTGACAACCGGTATTTTTGTAACCGTTCTTTCGAAGATATTGGTTCACTACAGCCGTTCCTCCTACAAAGCTTCCGCCTCCCTGACGCCTTACCAGTTCATTATAACATTCATTATCACTGACGGTGATCATATCCCACAGCAAGCTGTACACACCGGAGCTGTATTGCATTTTTCCCTGACGGATCTGATCATAGACCGACGCCATCACAAATGCCTTGATCGTACTTGCCGGATACATTTCCCGATCATTTATGTTTACAACATTTCCTGTTTTCAGATCTTTTATATAAACAGACCAGTCTCCACCGTAGGCAGAAACAAAGCTCTCCAATTCCGATTTAAATGCACTTAGAGCATACTCTGATCTTGTACTTTTTCTTCCCTGCCAGTCCACATACTGACCATCCGGTGTTTTCATATTTTTCGCAATGGTTCCGTTCGATTTCAGGTAATAACCATCTTTCCACCGGTTCACCAGCATTTTTCCATTTTGGTCTACATAATATTGCTGGCCCTCACAGGTTACCCACCCTGCCTTCTGTACCATTCTTCCGTTATCATTGCCAAAATAATAAATTCCGTTAAACTTTTTTCCCTGAACTGTTTTGTTCACTTTATGAAAAGACGGACACATGCAGATTCTTCCGGTTCCATAGAAATAATAATAACCACCTTTAAAATTACGCCCACCGAATCTTCTCTGTCTTATATAGCGTACTGTTCCACGATCAGCCAGTTTTCCGTACGCTTCCACATAATAAATGCCTGCGATAATTTTTTTGCCCCGTACCTTCTGTTCAGCTATGTTTACAAAGCCACGCTCTCCCTTTGAAATTCTTCCATTGGAGTCTGTGATGTGGTATTTATCAAAGCGGACACCAGAAACTGTCTTTTTATCGAAATAATAAACGGATTGCTTTCTCAAAAGTTTTCCGTTTTTATCAAACATATAAAATCCTGTTTTTAAAAACTCTGTCTTTGGGATTGACAAATAACGTAATCCGGTAAGTTTTCGCTTATTAGAATCTTTCAAATACCAGTTCCCGCCAGATTTCTGAAGATAATTTCCACTGTTATCCCAAAATCGTACCGTTCTTTCAGCAGCCTCGACCTTTATCTCTGTACTTCTGGCACCAATAATACATCCAAAAACCACTACTAATATCAACCAATATATACAAACTGTTTTTTTTGCTTTCATACTTTAACAAGACCTGCCACAGACGATGGCAGGTCTTTCTCCTTTATCTTTATTATCCTATTTTCACACAGATGTTCTGGATCAGGCGGTTGTATCCGCTTACCTTTTTCAGCCATTCCAGCGCTATGGACACTGCCAGTGAAGCCAGCAGAAGCGTCAGTGTATTGGTCAGAAAATATCCACTCACATACACAAAAGAAGATTTTCTTATAAATGTATGTATCAGAAATATATTCATGGAATGTTTTCCGAGGAACAATAAAATCTGTCGCACTCCCGGAATGACATTAATAAATTCGCAGCAAAATGCCATAAATACAATTGGATACACACCCCAGTGGATCTCACTGTATACCGTCAGCGGCAAAGTTCTGTACGCTTTATACAAAATAAACACCGCAAGAAGCTCCAGAAGAAATTTGAAAACATGCTTCATTCCAGCATTCCATATCTTAAACCATCGGTTAAACAGATCATACTTGGCTACACACATTCCCATGAGAAATACCGGTAAAAATGCATAAATACCCGTAATTCCCATAACCTCCAGGGAAATTATCCGTGGAAATGCTGCAACAGCCACAAGAATAAATACCAGATATTCTTCCTTTATCATAAACAGTGGCACGCAGATGATAAAAATGATCGCCGCACTCATATACCACCAGGTTCCGTTCAGAGTCGAAGTTCCGAAAAGTTTCGCCAGACCAAAAAAATCCAGCACCATTGCGCTAACACCTTTGGCAATATTTCCGTTTCC
Organism: Blautia sp. 2227st1_G12_2227SCRN_220401; assembly: GCF_039062885.1. NCBI lineage: Bacteria > Bacillati > Bacillota > Clostridia > Lachnospirales > Lachnospiraceae > Blautia > Blautia sp. 2227st1_G12_2227SCRN_220401. The sequence continues at coordinate 11,835 of NZ_JBCLNI010000046.1, forward strand.
GAAATATCTGGCCACGGCATAGCCGTTATAAAGCTGCGAGCTCACAACAGAAAGCCCCCATATAATCCAGAACCCTCCCATTGTTTTTATCAGTCTTTTGGCTGTCCACTTGCCAGGTGTAGAATTATTTTTTCTGTAACTGAGATACAGTCCGTATCCGGAAATAAATGCATAGATCGGTACACAGATCTTAAATGTTCTGCACAGATACATGATCCGATCTGCTGAAAACGGAGTGAAAACAACATTCAGCCCCTCAAATCTATCTTGACTCAGATACATATGATGGAACAGCATTATAACAATGGCAATGCCCTTCATCGCCTGAGAATTATATTTATCAAACTTTATTGCCTGCTTTCCTTCCAAAATCCAACCTCCATATTACCGATTCTCGATGATCCTCTCATAAACTCGTTTGGAACAGTTACGGTCATTAAATGCAAAGGTCTCATCCATTCGTTTCCGATATTCCTCTTTCATCTGACAGCCGTCTGCCATATATTCGATGATCCGGTCCACAGTTCCGTCCAGTGTATGCTCCACCTCTCCGAAGCCATCTCTCTCATAGTCAAAGTATCCCTCTGTGTAGGAATGCGCGCCACTGAAAAAGCTGTCTCTGTCAAACTGGGAGTATACGATGGGTTTTCTTAAATATGCAAAATCAAAGGCAACCGAAGAATAGTCCGTGATCATCAGATCTGTCTGGGCAAAAATGTCCTTGTAGGAATAAGACGAATCCATAAATTTTACCCGTGGATCATGACGGAACATATGCAGACCGTCAATGGTATTTGGGTGAGGCATGAAGCAGATGGTATATCCGTACTTCTCTGCCGCTCCCAGAAGTCTTTCGTTGTTGAGAAGATCATCATAAAAATGGAAATATTCGCTTTCCTGAAATTCTTTTCCAAGCTGCCATACCCCTCTGGCATCGGTTCCTGAGGAAAGGCTTTTGCGCCAGGTAGGCATCACCGTCACATACTTACGCTCATCATGAACCAGACGGTCATAACGCGGCATTCCCGTAAGCCAGATATTTTTTTCCGGATAAAAATAGTCATAGGTAAAGGCAGAATCATATTCCGGCTTTGTGCTGACGATAAATCCGAAAAGATTACGGTTGTATTTGTTCAGCCACTTGGACTGGTTGTCTTTGGTCACACCATGCTGTAAAAATACCAGCTTTTTGTCATAGATGATATCGCGGTACAGATACTCCAGCTTTCCAAAAGGATTGATCACCGGTTTGTTAGCCTGGGAGGACAGTGAAAATTCATTCAGCAGGAACAGAAGCTTATGCTTCCAGGAGAAAGGCTCCACAACCTTTCCAAGCTTCTTCATTTCCACATAATCCTGTGTATCCTTGTTGACTACAAAGTACGGCTCCACCGTAGGGTCCGGATTGGCGCAGAGATAGCGGAACATCACTTCGCCGTTGTCATCTCCGCGTGTTGTACGATCGGAGATCAGCCAGATCTGCTTTTTCTGCTTTGCCTTCTGCATCTCGTAGAGCTTACGTACGAGAACTGCCTTTTTTCCGGCCTTTCCCTGAGAAAATATTGCTTTGGTGCGTTTTTTCTTCAGCTGTTTCTCCCTACTCTGACTGTATGGCTCTACCGTTACTTCATACTGATGGCCCAGAACCTTTGCATCTTCCTGATCCTCTCCACGGATCATCCGGACTTTTTCGTTAAGATACAGAAGCTTATCCTCTATATGCAGGAAAAGCGGCAGCTTCTTTGTAAATGGCACATATTTTCCGTAGGAAATATTGTACATTTTATTTATATGTCCATCTGTGCCTGTGCCCCAGCTGATAAACTCCCGGATCTCGGAAAGCGGAATGTCCACGATATACAGCTTCTCAACGGCACTTTCTTCTCTGCACCAGCCGGTTCTTTCCAGTGTATATTTCCATCTGGCTTCATAGGTGTTGCCACCAGTCATCATATATGCACGGTTTGTCCTGCTCACAGGCTCCACAATGGAAAATTCACAGTGCAGCTGGTCTTTTTCCGGCTGGAATATCTTGACACGGAGATTGTCATATATGGGATTCAGGATCGTGTCTGCCTGATCCGGAAATTTTTTGCATATATCCGGATAATATTTTCGGAGAAGATATACTTTGTTTGCCCTGCTGATATGCTGATTGGACATCACGATCTCCGGAAACTCCATCTGCTTCAGGAAGCTTTCGATACCTTCCTCATATCTGCACTTTTTCTCTTCATCAAGCTTCTCGTTATCAAATATGATATCAGCTATTTTTGCGCTGTAATACAGCAGCACATAATCTGCATTTTTTTCATGAACAGGATTTTCTTTTATTCTGCAGTCTGCGATCTTTCGGAAAAATTCCTGATAAAATACCTCCAGCTGGTCCGGATCCTGCAGCATATTCTTCCAGTCCTCCACCATGAGATGGTCCGCAAGGATCTGCACATAGATATCTTCCCCTGAAGCCACTCCCAGACTCCGGCAGCTTACAACGGACTGATATACCATGGTCATCACATCCAGATACCAGATCTCCGGACGGATCTCGGATACCCATTTCACCTGATCTGCGGCAAATGCGTAAGCGGTATACAGCTGATGCAGAAGATATACATTGTTATCCAGCGTTGTTTTTTCGGTGAAACGGTTACAGTAATTATTATGCTCCCGCACATGGATATTTCCTTTTCCACGGATCTTTGTTAGGACAACATCTCTGTTTTCTTCCTCAAAGCAGCGTCTGATCTCTGCACTGGATTTTGGGGAAAAACGGATTCCGGCTTTTGCAAAAACAACATAGCTTCCGGCTATCTTATCCTTCAGCTCCGCCACAAGATCCCCGCATTCCAGTCCGTCAATATATAAAAGATCCCGGTCATCCAGTATCTCCCGGAAACGAGGATCCTCCGGATTGAACTCTCCGTAGATCTTATCCAGCTCTTCGTCCTTGAGCTCTTTCTCCTTTTCTCCGGCTTCCTCCAGCTCCCGCATGTCCCGTTCATC
>NZ_JBCLNI010000047.1:0-14437 GCF_039062885.1 Blautia sp. 2227st1_G12_2227SCRN_220401
ACTTTGGACACCATACTACATGGTATTTACAGGAATAGACGACATTGTTGTTTGATTTATATGTTGTGTTCATATTTGTATTATACTATGGTTTATCAGTTAATACAATTACTATTTTGTCCATCTTCAATTACTTGCATAAATTACGATCAGAGTAATCACTACCGTAATAACAATACTGTTTAAAAGAAACGGATAAAATTAAAGTGTGCGTTCATATTGATGTAGTTATCAATGATGAATTTCTGCGGAAGGAGATGATGCTCCAGAGCCATGATCTCCTGATTTTCCTTAAAGGATGAAGCTTCTGATCCGCCAGCACTGGCACAGCTCCGGGATTTCCGTTACAAACCCTCCCGATACACGCTGTTGATCGTAGCCTGGGCGTGCTCCAGCTCTTTCTTCCGGACGATGGCTTCCCTATCACTTAAGATCGCCAGCATCTCATCGATCACATCCTCCACTCTGGGACTTGTCACCCTGTATAAATACCCCAGCATCCGTGTAGCTGTGTAATCGGTATTCATATGTTTATAGGCGATTTCCCGGCACAGCTCATCGGGATATCCCTTATCCTGAAGCGCTCTGTAAAGCTCATCTGTTCTTGTATCTACCATATGCTTCTGAGATTCCTTTCCTGTTTTTATTATAATTTCACCAAGCGGATATTCGCGATCCGCTTTCGCTGGTTCCATCCATATTCAGTACAATAAATCGAACATTTCCCTTTCACTCTGCTATATGATCACAAACACGACCGCTTCACGATTTATCATCCTCATCCATGCCAGTTTCTTTACCAGCCTTATATATCCCCCGGATCCCCAGGATCAATGTCACGAAAATCCCTGTGATCAGTATCCACACCGGCCACATAGGTGCCGTTCCCAGATTCCCGCTGATCCCGGCATCAAGACATACTCCAATTGATAACAGCTTGATCACAGACATCATTTTTGACGCGATTTCAAAGATATGCTCTCTGTTTTCCTCTGTCACCTCAACCGGATAATTCCACCACTGTGGAAATCTCTGACAGAACATCAGAAGTGCCAGGATCAGCAGCCCCAAAATCGGCTCCAGAAGAAGGCTGCCCTTCTTCCCATACCGGTCCGGGATCCCATGCACATTAAAATGGATCGGCACCCTCTCCGGCAGATTTCCCCAGGTGGCCACAAGATACATCACGTACCCAAGGATCATCAAAAAGCAGAGCACATCTGTAATATTCCGCAGTTTTTTCTCAGACATTATCCATCCCCCTTTCATTGCAAAATAAACCCGTCTGTAAATCGAATACTCTCTTTTCTGTATTTTACACACAAATTACCTGCTTGTAAAAGTATTTTGCAAAAAATTACCTTACATAACAATATCTGTTAAGCACTAACGATTGCATACGAAATTTTTATATGATAAAATAGACATGTTGTCCAAAAACATATTTAAGAAAGGGAAAGAAATATGTTAGAAAAAATCTTCAAGCTGTCCGCAAATAAAACGGACACCAAAACAGAGGTTCTGGCAGGTATCACCACCTTCATGACAATGGCCTATATCCTGGCAGTTAACCCGAACATCCTGTCCGCAACCGGCATGGATTCCGGAGCTGTATTCACAGCTACCGCACTGGCAGCCTTCCTTGGAACGTTGCTGATGGCAATCTTCGCCAACTACCCGTTCGCACTGGCACCCGGAATGGGTCTGAACGCATACTTTGCCTATACAGTTGTTATCGGTATGGGATACAGCTGGCAGTATGCACTGACTGCAGTTTTTGCAGAAGGTATCGTATTTATCGTTCTTTCACTTACCAATGTACGTGAAGCGATCTTCAATGCGATCCCTCTGAACCTGAAATCCGCAGTCAGTGTTGGTATCGGTCTTTTCATTGCATTTGTAGGATTACAGAATGCCAATATCGTGATCGGCGGCTCCACTCTGCTGCAGCTTTTCTCTGTAGATGGCTACAACGCAGCCAAGGGTGTAGAGGCTTCCTTCAACAATGTGGGGATCACCGTTATCCTGGCTCTGATTGGTATCATCGTAACAGGAATCCTGGTTGTTAAAAATGTAAAGGGAAACATCCTCTGGGGTATCCTGATCACATGGGGACTTGGAATCATCTGTCAGTTCGCCGGACTTTATGTTCCGAACCCGGAGATCGGCTTCTACAGCCTGCTCCCGGATTTCAGCAACGGACTCTCTATCCCGAGTCTTGCTCCGATCTTTGCGAAGCTGCAGTTTGACGGAGTTTTCTCACTGGATTTCCTTGTTATCCTGTTTGCATTTTTATTTGTAGATCTTTTTGATACTCTTGGAACTCTCGTTGGTGTCTCTTCTAAAGCAGGCATGCTGGATGAAAATGGCAAGCTTCCTAACATCAAGGGCGCACTTCTTGCAGATGCAGTTGCAACAACTGCCGGTGCAGTTCTTGGTACATCCACAACCACTACCTTCGTAGAAAGTGCTTCCGGTGTATCCGAAGGCGGAAGAACCGGACTTACCGCAGTGACAACTGCCATCTTATTTGGCCTGTCCCTGTTCCTGTCTCCGATCTTCCTGGCAATCCCGTCCTTTGCCACAGCTCCGGCTCTGGTGATCGTTGGATTGTACATGCTCAGCAATGTTATCAGCATTGATTTCAGCGATATGTCCGAGGCGATCCCATGTTATGTATGTATCATCGCAATGCCGTTCTTCTACAGCATTTCCGAAGGTATCTCCATGGGAATTATCACATACGTAGCAATCAACCTGATCACAGGTAAGGCAAAAGAAAAGAAGATCAGCGCTCTGATGTATGTACTGGCAGTGCTGTTTATCCTGAAATATATTTTCCTGTAAAATATGGCAAAAAAATTCCCGGGCGTTTTGTCCCGGGCGTTTTTTTATTCCAGCAAAATATTTTTATTTCTTCGGCTGATACCGCATATTCGATACATTATAAACCGTGATAAACGCTTTCGGGTCCTCCTGGTTTATAAACTTCATCAGCTTCTGATATTCACCTTTATCTACGATGGTGATGATCTCACGGCGTTTTTCCATGTTATAGGCTCCGATGGCCTCATAGATCGTGGCTCCGCTGTGCAGGTCATGAATGATAAACTGCCTCAGCTCCTCTTCCTTTTTCGTGATGATGCAGACACGCCGCTTGATATTATTGTCAAAAATAAAATGATCCAGAACGATTCCGTTAAAATACGTTCCCAGAATACTTAAGACCACCGTCTTTTTATCATACACAAGCGCCGCGGAAAGTGCCACGCACATACCGGAAAGAGACATGGCTTTTCCAAGTTCCATGTGGAGATACTTATTCATGATCTTCGCCACGATATCCAGTCCGCCTGAGGATGCATTCCGGTTAAAAAGAATGCTAAGTCCCACACTCACTACCAGAATATAACACAGAACATCCAGTTCCTGGCTGTCTGTCATGGAACCGAAATTTGGAAAAATGATCTCAAACAATCCCAGAAACAACGGCAGCATTACACTGGTATAAACCGTCTTAACTCCAAACTCTCTTCCACAGGTAAAAAATCCAATAATCAGCAATACCACATTCAGGATCATGGTAATCGCCGACAGCTGCAGCGGCACAAAGTTGGAAAGCACGATTCCAAGACCGGAAATACTGCTGACCGACGTATGGCTTGGCACCAGGAAAAAATATACCGCCGCTGCGATGATCGCCACTGCCACGGTGAGGATCACGGTTTCCTTAACGATATCCGCATAATTCAGTTTCTTTTTCATGATTTCAGATACTCTTCCCATTCTTTTTCTTTAGCGCCCACCAGCACCTTGTCTTTCCCAACAAGGATTGGTCGTTTCACAAGCATCCCGTCTGTTGCAAGAAGCGCAAGCTGCTCTTCCTCACTCATCTCCGGAAGTTTATCTTTCAGTTTCATCTCTTTATAAATATTTCCACTGGTATTGAAGAAACGCTTCAGCGGAAGACCGCTTTTTTCCCACCAGGCTTTCAGTTCCTCTGCAGTTGGATTGTCCGTCTTAATATCACGCAACGTATATTCTGCGCCACTCTCATCCAGCCATTTCTGAGCCTTTTTGCAGGTACTGCATTTTGGATAGCATACAAATAACATCTTATGTCCCCCTGTTCTTCGGCAGTAAATACGTAAATTCACTGCTGTCTGTTTTTTTGCCTACAGCACAGAATTTTTACAGAACTTTTTCACTGTACTGTCCAGGTTTTATTTTAACATAGACGATGCGGTATTTCTATCCTCTTGTTCCGACCATATCAGCTTCGATTCCTGTTTCATCTCATCCACAATTTTCTCCGCTGCATCCAGATCTCCCTTTGCTTCCAGCTCTGTTAATTCCAGGCTCTTCTTTCCGGCCTCCTCACTCATATAATAAACCTCTGTTACCGTTTCCGGGGTGCTGTCGTCTTCCGGTGATACTTCCTCTGTCTTTTTGGAAAAATCCTGAAGCAGCATGTCATCGCCTTTCAGTTCCAGAGTTCCTGCATATGGCGCGTCAATGGCGTAGACGAACTCTGTTTTTCCATCTTCTGTGTACTGTACTTTCATTCGGTTGATGAGATTATTGGAAGAATACAAACTGTTATTTTTTACGTACATTCCGCTATTTTCCAGGGTCATATATTTTTCGTTGAAATACCAGTGGTTGTAGCCTGCTGCCGCAGCGATGAGTGTCAGGATAACTGCCACTGCTGCTGTCAGCACTCTGCGTATTATTAATTTTTTCCGGATTTTTTTCAGCGCGGCTGCGCTTCCGGTATTTGCATTACTTTCAGTATTTTCCGTCCCACCAGTTCCACATCCTGCTACAGAAGCTACAGATGATCTTATCCGGGCCTGCTCTTTTCCCTGCTCTTCTTTCATGATCTCCAACATTTTTCTGCATTCCTGACAGGTTCCCATATGTTCTTCCACCAGCGCCCGACTGTCTTCGCTTAATATCCCATCTATATAAGATGGCATCAAATCCTGTATTACGTCACATGTAATCTTCATATTCCAGCTCCTCTCTGATCTTTACTCTTGCACGGTAATAAGTCACCCGCGCCCAGTTTTCACTTTTTCCAAAAAGTATTCCGATCTCACTAAACTTAAGCTCTCCGAATGTCCGCAGGGAAAAAACTTCTTTATACGGTTCCGAAAGGCCATGCAAAACTTTGTGGATCTCCATAGCCTGACTCCGCTGTGCCAGCTTTTCCTCAAAAATTTCTCCGCCATGGCTTTCTGCTGTTTCCGGCTGCTCCTCTCCGGGAAGTTGATTTTTCTGCTTTTTCAGATGGTCGTACAACGTATTCTTTGCAATCTGGCAAAGCCACACCCGCACATCGCAGTCATCACGGAACTGATCTGCTTTTTTCAGCGCCTTAAAAAATGTCTCCTGGGTCACTTCCTCAGCCAGCGCTCCATCCCGTGAGACAGAACGGATATACCGATATACAATGTCAAAATATGTCCGGTAAAGTTCCTCAATATTCATCGGTTCTTTCTTTTCCTCCCTTCTCACTTATAAGACGCACTGATCTCAAAAACGTTACAGAAAATTTCTAGTCTTTTAATTGATTTTTCTTTTTTACTTTGATACGATTAATCCAATTATATAAAAATAATAATATATTTTTCATGAGGTGATTACAATGTCCAATATCTTTGATATTACTAAATTCGACTTGTACAAAGAAGATAATCGCCGCGAAGTAAAGAAATCCAATGGTGGATTACCATCTTCTTTATGGGATACCTACTCTGCATTTGCCAACTGCTATGGCGGAGTAATCATCCTGGGAGTTGCTGAAAATAAAGACGGAAGCTGGAGAACTACAGGATTAAAAGCAGAAAATCAAGGCAAATTATTAAAAGAATTCTGGGATACTATAAACAATCGAAAAAAGGTAAATATAAATCTTCTCACCGACACTGATGTAGAAACCTTTAAACTCAATGATGATATGATCATTGTAATTTATGTTCCAATGGCTCGCCGTGAACAAAAACCGGTTTATATTAATGATGATATTTTTAATGGAACTTTTCGCAGAAATCACGAAGGAGATTATCACTGTACCAAACTCCAGGTTAAAACAATGATTCGAGATCAAACTGATAATACTATGGATATGAGTGTTCTTGATGACGTTCCTATGACTGATCTGAACTATGAAACCATACAGGGATACAGAAACCGTCACAGATCATTGAAACCAGCACATCCTTTTGGCCGCCTGGATGATTTTGAGTATCTTCGCAGCATAGGAGCTGCCGCTATTTCAAATATCGATAAGCAATTACATCCAACAGCTGCCGGAATGCTTATGTTTGGAGATGAATATAATATTGTTCGTCATTTTCCTGAGTATTTTCTCGATTATCAGGAAATACTTGATCCTTCAATACGCTGGACAGACCGCTTACAATCCAGTTCTGGAGAATGGTCTGGTAATATCTGTGATTTTTATTTCAGAGTTTATAACAAACTTATCACGGATATAAAAATCCCTTTTAAGACTGTTGATGGAAATCGTATCGATGATACACCTATTCACGAAGCCCTCAGAGAAGCATTAGCCAATTGTTTAATAAACGCTGATTTTTATGGCGTACGTGGTATTGTTATCAGAAAAAATACTGAAAAAATAATATTTGAAAACCCTGGTTATTCCCGAACTGGTAAACAACAGATGCGTAAAGGTGGAATATCAGACCCTCGAAATAAAATATTAATGAAAATGTTTAATCTCATCAATATAGGTGAACGTGCCGGAAGTGGTGTTCCAAATATTTTTAATACTTGGGCAGATCAGGGGTGGCCTGAGCCAATCATTGAAGAAGAATTTGATCCAGACCGCACTATCTTAGTTCTTACTATTAAGAAAAAGCGCCGTACAAAAACAAGCAGTAAAAAACAAGCGATAAAAACAAGCGATAAAACAAGCAATAAAACAAGCAATAAAACCTTTCAACATATGAATAAAATAAAAAAATATCTGTCCAAAAACGGGCCTTCAAAAACAAGCGATATCGCTTCTTATATAAAATTAAGCTCTCCACGAACCAGAGCTATATTAAACGAAATGCCTGACGTATCACATGATGGTCCTAATAATAATAGAAAATATTTTTTGAAATAAACGTTTCTTATAAATAAAGCCCCTTGTTTCACAATCGCAAAACAGGGAGCTTTATTTTTTTATTCAAAACCAATGCGTAATTTCCGACGGCCGGTAACCTTACATCTGACGATCAATCAGCTGCAGTATCTCGGACATTCCTCGTACACTCTGCTCTCTGCTACATACCTTCACATCCTTCCATGCTTTTCATAATATTTCTTTTTTTCCGCATACATAAGATCATCTGCTCTTCTCAGCATTGTCTCAAGCTCCGAAGAGCTTTCCTCCCAAACAACGCCAACAGAAACACTGATCCTTTTGGCAGCAATGCTGTCACAGATATCCCGGACCTTACTCCGGAAAACCTTCTCATCCATGTCAAAACAGATGAGTACAAATTCATCGCCACCTACCCGGTAAGCATTTTCCGGCAGAATCGCAAGCATGGAACGCGCTGTATTTATGATCAGCCTGTCTCCAGCCTCATGTCCGTAAAGATCATTCACCCGTTTCAGACCATTGATATCAATATATGCTACTCCTGTTTTTATCACTGTTTTTGCCTGCATGCCTTCCAGAACCTGAATATACCTGTTCCTGTTATACAAGGTCGTCAGCATATCACGATAGCTCATGTACTGCAGACGCGCCTTTCGCTCCTTGGCTTTCAGGCTGTCCGTTAAAAAGTACTGTATGGACGACAGCAGCGTATGATCCTCATAATGCAGCCTCGGATTATCTACCCCGAGAAATCCTATGATCTTTCCGTCACTGTTTAAAGGAACGGCCAGCAGCCTGGTAATGTCCTGCATCTTCAGAGTCTCATAATACGGTTGCCCCTGCTCCTCCTCAATATCCGGAATATAATACAGGCCATTTTTCCGAAAGCTGTCCATCCAGATATCCAGCATTTCCATGGGAACCTCCTGAAGATTATCCTTCTCAGCAGTCACTCCGTTCATGGCATACTCATAGGTATTTGTACAGACATTCCTCTTTTCATCGATCTGAACAATATAACTGCGATCTCCGTCAAAATACCCGCTGATAATACGCAGCAGATTGGAGATCGCCGCATCTTCATCTTCTCCTGATATCAGCTCCGCAATACATTTATTCAGTATCGTTGCGATCTCAAGTCTTTCCTTTATCTTGCCCTCTCTGCTTATCAGCTGATACATTTCCTGATTCAGCTCCGTCATCGTCACGATAAACATAATGATCATGGAAATACCAACAGAAAACTCAATCAGCGACATTCCATACCAGAATGCCTGCACAGCTGCCGCCACTGCCAGAAGTACAATGCATGACAGCATAGAGAACAGGAGCTTCCGGCTGACTTTCTTTCTGTATTGGAGCAGAAGCATAAGATCAATTAACATACCTGCTGCCGGAAGAAGGATTGACATAATATATAACGGTGCCCGATGGTAATAATTATCCACATCTATGTAATAATACCAGTGAGTAAACTGTGAGAGCACCACAAAAGCAGCCTCCACGGCAGCAATAACATATCCGGCTTTTACTCTTTTTAATGTTCTCCGCTCTTTTTTCGAAAACAGATAAACACACACATAAATATGAAAACACACCAGGACTACGTCACTTAAAAGAAATACGAGAAAACTCGAAATACGGACCATCACACTGCCCGGAACTCCGGGATATCCGCTGAAAATATGCCCCAGGGCATCCATCAGCAATAACAGGGAAGCAAAACTCTCCATCAGGACAAGATACCGCCGCTTTTCCCTGTTATAATTACTGCTCAGAAATATACATAATGCTGCTATGGCGCAAAATGCACATCCCCATATAAGTATTGCCACCTGCAGTACTTTTTCATCCGGCATAAAAAACACTCCTCACATTCGTCACTTACAATAAGTATTACACTTTACCGTGTAAAAGTCAACCTTCCAAAAAAATCCCGGAGTATATTGTCATACTCCAGGATTTTGTCGTCAACCGGATAAAAGCAACCGCATTCGCTACATAATTCTACACCAGATAACTGCTTCGCAGTTGATTCAGTTAAAGCTCTTCCCCGCAGGATTCAATCACTTTTTTGTACCAGTAAAAAGAATCTTTGCGGATTCTGGAAAAGTCTCCGGTCCCGTCATCATTTTTATTTACATAGATAAGACCATAACGCTTCTTGAATTCTCCGGTGGAGGCACTGACAAGATCTGTACAGCCCCAGCAGGTGTAGCCGATCAGATCTACTCCGTCATGGATTGCTTCCTTCATCTGCTCTATATGGCGGCGCATATATTCAATACGGTAATCATCGTGAATCTTTCCATCCTCTGTCAGCTGATCCACGGCCCCAAGACCATTTTCCACGATCATGATCGGAATCTGATAGCGGTCATAGATCTGGTTCAGAACATAGCGAAGACCAGTTGCATCGATCTGCCAGCCCCAGTCGGAAGCTTTCAGATATGGATTTTTCAGATTGTCACTTCCATTTCCGGCCGTTTTCTCTCCGTCCTTTGTCACGCTGACACAGCTACTGGAATAATAGCTGATGGTGAAAAAGTCCACCGTACCCTTCTTGAGGATCTCTTTATCCTCCTGAAGAACCTCCAGCTGGATTCCATGCTCCTCAAAGTATCTCGCTGCAAATCCCGGATAGTATCCTCTTACATGAACATCACCGGCAATGGAATTGTGGATCTGCCCAAACTGCTGTGCATATAAGATATCATCCGGATGGCAGGTATATGGATAACCATTGTGATAAGCAAGCATACAGCCAAGCATAAACTCCGGATCGATCTCATGAGCCATGGAAACTGCAAGTGCACTTGCTACCAGCTGGTGATGCATTGCCTGATAACGGCTCTGCTCACATACATCCTTCGGGTCCAACATTCCTGCACAGAATACTGCACCAAAGTCCTGCGTCAACATATTGATCTCATTAAAAGTCAGCCAGTATTTTACCTTACCTTTATATCTCTCAAATAAAACCTTTGCAAATCGAAGATAGAAATCGATCATCTTACGATTTTTCCATCCGCCATACTCCAGAGAAAGATGAAGGGGATTCTCATAATGAGAGATCGTTATCAGCGGCTCAATGTTATATTTTCTCAGTTCGTCGATCACATTGTCGTAGAACTTAAGGCCTTCCTCATTTGGAGTTTCCTCATCCCCATTTGGGAACACTCTGGACCAAGAAATAGAAAAACGATATACCTTAAATCCCATCTCTGCAAAAAGAGCAATATCCTCTTTCCAGTGATGATAAAAATCAGTCGCCTGGTGATTGGGATAAAATTCTTCCGGTAACGGTGCCGGCGGTGTAAGACGACGTTCCTTATCCACACTTCCTCCTGTCAGGACATCTGCAATGGACGGGCCTCTGCCATCCTCATCCCAACCGCCTTCATACTGGTTTGCAGCAGTTGCTCCGCCCCAGAGAAAGTTTTCCGGCATACGGTTATAATTTTTCATATTTTAATTTTCTCCTTTTTACAAACATCAGGCGGATCTGTTATCTCCGCCTGATGTTTCGTTGTTATTCTTATACAATAGTCAGGAATTTATCTCCTGCATTTACAGCTGCATCTTCTTTTTCCATGCATACTGCTTTGATATAATCAGAAATATTGGTCACAACAACCGGTGTGATCAGATCATATCCTTCTTTCTTAATGGCATCCATATCGAATTCCACAAGAAGCTTTCCTTTTTTTACCTTATCTCCCTCAGAAACATGGGATTTAAAATATTTACCATTTAAATTTACAGTATCAAGTCCGATGTGGATCAGAATTTCTGCTCCACTTTCTGTCACAAACATGATTCCATGTTTGCTGTCCATGATATTTGCCACCGTACCATCTGCCGGTGCATAAACCTTACCTTCTGATGGAACGATTGCTGCTCCGTCACCTAAAACCTTATCAGCAAAAGTTTTATCCGGAACATCAGAAAGTGCTTTTACAGTTCCTGCTACCGGTGCACAAAGCTCGATCTTCTCTACAAGCGGAGCGTTCTGCTGTGCCGGCTGTTTTTCTGTATCTGTGTTCTGTACTTCATCCTCTGTCTCAGCCTTTACATCCTCAAATCCGAAGATAAGCGTAAGAACAAAAGCAGCTACAAAAGATACCACGATCATAATGATTCCATAAAGCAGATTGCTTAATCCCTTCTCACCGATAAACGCCGGGATCGCCATGATACAATTCTGTGCAATGTAAAGAGAAACCTGAAGAAGTCCTCCTACGATACCACCGATTCCGGCTGCGATGGAAGCTGCTACAACCGGTCTTTTCAGTTTCAGTGTAACACCATACAGAGCAGGCTCTGTGATACCCATAAGAGCGGAAACACCGGCTGCACTTGCCAGCTGTTTCATGTTGCTGTCCTTGGATCTTACAGCTACTGCAAGAGAAGCTCCGGACTGTGCAAGGTTAGAGCATACCTGAGATACAAAGATCAGTGTATCAGTACCACCGGTTGCAATGGCATTCAGTCCGATTGGTGTCAGCGCATGGTGCATACCGGTCATAACGATGAACGGGAAGGTTGCTGCAAGGATACCTACAATAACGAAACCAAGTTTTACGGACAGGAAGTTGATGGCTACCGCAAGTCCGTTACCAATAATTGTTCCGATCGGTCCAACTACGATCAGGGCGATCGGTGCACTGATCAGAATTACCAGTGTCGGGTTCAGGATCAGTTTTACCATTTTCGGTGTGATCTTATCAACCAAAATCTCAATATAATGTGTGATCCATACCATCAGGATAACCGGAATAACGGAATAAGAATAGGTTGCTTTTGTGATCGGCAGGCCAAACATTGTGATGGCTGCATCACCGGCTACCATAGTTACAAAGGTAGGGCTTAAGTAAACACCGGCAATAAACAGCGCCAGTGACTGGTTCACGCGGAAAACCTTGGCAGCATTTGCTGCGATCAGGAACGGCATGAAGTAGAACGTAACATCTCCGATAAAACTGATCACCTGGTAGGTACTGCTTGTTTCTGATACCAGATGAAAAGTTGTCAGCAGAGTAAGTACAACTTTGATCATACCGGCTGCAGTCAGGGCAGGGATCATCGGGGTCATACATCCGGTGATGGCATCGATAACTTTTGAAACAACACTCTTTGAGCTGTCAGAGTTCGCTGCCGGTGCATCATCGGTAGGAACACCTTTGTCCTCCAATGCCTTGTAAACAGCGTTCACTTCATTTCCTGCGATAACCTGGAACTGATCTTCATGCCAGTTAACGCCGGAGATCTCAGAAAGCTTTAAGATCTCTTTCTCGTTGATCTTCGATCTGTCTTTCACATAGAAACGAAGCCTTGTCATGCAGTGGAACAGACGGGTGATATTCTCTTTTCCGCCCAGCGCTGCAATCAGTGTGTCTGCAGTTTTTGCATAGTCCTTTTTCATTTGGGGACCTCCTTTAATAATAAATATTGAAATTTATATTAAAGGTCTTGCCTGAAAAGATACGCACATGGCACGTATTTCAGTAACAATCCATTAACACCTAATTTATAAAACAATCTCTTTTCACAGATTTTTCAGACGTTTATGGTCTTCTGTGATCTTCTGGATATGAATCGTCAGATACAGCATTTCATCCTCAGTCATAGCGTATTTATATTCCTCTTCCATCATAAGATAGATCATTTTCACACAGCCGTAAGCTTCTCTGTACTGCTCCTTAATGATCTTGAAAAGCTCCTGATTCTCATCATAGTGAAGCTCTTTATGAAGGAATCTCTGAGCAAAATATTTCAGATGCGTGAGAAACCGCTGATAATACAGATTATCCTCCTGAAATTCCATATTGTCATAATACTTCTCCACGATGTCCAGGATCTGATGTACGATAATGGAAATCTGATAGCTGTCCGTCTTGCCGCCATCTTCCGCATTCACAAAATGCAATGCAAAAAATCCTGCTTCATCTGCAGAAAGATCTACCTCGAACATCTCATTTACCTTTTTCAGTAATTCCAAGCCGATCTCATATTCCTTATGATAAAGCTGCTTGATATCCAGAAGCAGCATATTCTGAAGGCGGATTCCGTTTTCAAGTCTGGAGATCGCACCCATGATATGGTCGCTAAGGGAAAAATAAATACTGTCATTTAATTTCATCCCCTCTTTTTCCTTCACTTCATTTACAAAAGCTTCCACAAAATCCAGATATTTTTCCGGAATAGCAGTCAGATAACCCTGTATCTCCTTGCTGATCTGGGCATTTTCCGCAGTAAAGATCTTCTCGATCCTGGACTCCTCCACTTGCTGTCCTTTCTTTTTCTGAAAGGCAATTCCGCAGCCCTTTACAATAACTTCATGTCCCTGTCCATCCCTGGACAGTATCAGATTATTATTCAAAATCTTATGGATAACCATAGTCCTGTTCCCCCGCTGCCAAACAAATAAAAAAAGACCATTACAGTATATAGAAAACCTATTCCTATACTACTATAAGGTCTTGCCTGACGATAAATAAATATTTCAGTAACAATCCTTCTGATTCGTAACTATTTAATAACTGTACGTAATAGTATCAGAAAAAATATATGTTGTCTATCTGGAATATTTAATAAAATATTTATAATATTTTTGTGAACTTTGACAAAATCCCCTGATGATCCTGCCATACGGATCAACGGGGGATTTTCTGTTCAGCTTTTTATTCTTCAGATCTCTTTTCCCTTTGTCGCAACGGCATGTACAACAAACGGTACAAACAATGTAATAAACGCCGCATATCCAAGGTATGCATATCCCTTCTTAACAACTGTCATCAGACCGAACTGTGCGATGGCAAATGCCAGGAATGTAAAGATTGCTGTAAAAACTGCATTTCTTCCAAGGTGTCCCTGCGCTTTTTTCTCCGGGCTGTCCATACGGCGCTCCACTGCATTTACACAGCGGGTCACAATACCAGAGATCATATTTACTGCTGTGGAGATAGCTCCAAGGATGATCAGCAGAGAAATGATCGGTGTCAGGATACCGGCACCTACACCGTTCTGGACAAGTACCAGCATCGGTACCGATGCAGATGCCAGTTTACTTACATATGCAATGGCAAGAAGTCCGAGGATGGAAAGCTCCATTGCACAGAAATTGCATACAAACATCCAGATCGCTGCTTTGTTGATCTGTTTTTCGTCCGTTACATCCTCCATGTGCTGGTACATAACAGAAACAGATGCCAGCTGGAAGAAGAAATAAAGGACTGCTGAATAGAGGGCCGGTCCAAAGGCTCCGCTCTCGGAGGAAAGTACAGTCATTTCTCCGGAGGACATAGTATGGAT
>NZ_JBCLNI010000048.1:0-13846 GCF_039062885.1 Blautia sp. 2227st1_G12_2227SCRN_220401
TTGACTTTTGTCTGTATGCTGCGGTACTCAGAATGGAACGTTGTGCCGATCTGGTTTCTGTATTCTTCGGTACTTATAGTGATACGCTGTGCCGATCTGATCCCTGTATTCTTCGATACTTATAGGAATATTCTGTACCAGTCTGACATTTCAGGACAGGACGCCCAGTCCGCTTCCATCCCCCCGCATGTTTTTTCCTGTCGGTTGGAAGCGTCAGCCAGAAGAAGGTGGCATCGGGCCGGGCTGTTGCGGAGGAGGGGTGATTACTACTTGGGCTGCGGGAGACGGCGTTATTGCGGCAGGGTCTGCTGTCTGAGCCGGAGGCGAGTTCTGGCCCTGCCGCAATGCTTTTAGCCGTCTCACGGAGCCCTAGTAGTATCCCCCGACGGAGTCCCTGCCCGGAGCGATGCCACCTTCCTCTGGCGTCCCTCTATACATCCACCTCTCAAAACCTCAAAAACATCCCCGACTGCATCCACTCCCGGAGCGATGCCACCTTCCTCTGGCGTCCCTCTATACATCCGCCTCACGAGTCCACAAGCCCTTCCCGGACCCGCTCCGTAAGACTGTCTCCACCCTTACGATACCAATCTTCCACAAAAGAGTCAAAAGAGCTCACAGGCATCCTCCCCATAATGATCTGGATAAATGCGTTCTTCTCCAGCAAACGCAAAGTCTGAGGAATCTCCCCGTCACCATCCCCCAGATACTTCTTCTCCGGAGCACGGTAATTCGCATCCACCAGAAGCCCCACCGCCGAAATCCTGGACTTATACGCCGCCCAGGCCTCTACCGAAGGCACCTCCGCCTTAAGATACTCCTTACACGCATCAAAATAAGACGCCTCAATGGCACTGAGATCCTCCCTGGTCTTCTCATCGCCCGGACTATAAAGAACCTCACGGATATGCTTTGTCACTATATAGGTAGCCTCATTGTAATCTACATTGATCATTAGCGGACGCGCCGTAGGATCCACATTCAAGGCAAAATAAGTGTTCATCTCATCCGCATCCTCTGCCTCATATCTGGAATGGTCAAACAACACACTCAAAATCTTCATTGCGATCTCCGGATGCTCATACCCTTTACGCACAACTACATATTTATTATCTCGAAACGTAGAGTATACCTCCACAGTCCGCTTTACATCCGCAGTCAGATAATACGGTTCCCAGTCTGCCTCTTTATTCTTCCGATACTCATCCATAAGAGGATTATTCGGAGTCCACCAGAGCCCGAAAAACGCTCCGCATTTTCCATTCACCACAAGATCACGGATATTATTCTGTGCACGTAAAGCAAAATCCGAATCCAGTATTCCCTGCCTGTAAAGCTCTCTGAGATACCCCAGAGCCTCCTTTGTCTCCTCCGTCAGCGATCCATAAACAATTTCTCCATCTGCATTTTCAATCCACTGCTGCGGATATGCCCCGAACTTTTCAAACACAGAGTCCACCGAATAGCTGGTGCTGACCGTGCCCACAAGTCCCGGATCACAGACAAGTCCCACAGGATCTTCACCATCCTCTGCGCCCATCCGGTTTTCCTGAAACGCACGGATCACTGAAAAAGCCTCTTCCAGTGTCTTCGGTTCTTTCAGTCCCAGCTGCTCCATCCAGTCACGTCTCAGCCATAAAAGCTGCGCCCCATCATCAATGGCAGTCTCCGGAAGTGCATACAGTTTTCCGTCAAAAGTCCCGGATGCCAAAAGTTCCTCTCCATAGCTCTCATACATTTCCTTTATTTTATCGGAAGCGCAGCTTTTGTATACTTCCGTCAGATCCTCGATAAGATCATTTTCAACCAGCTCTTCCAGAGTTTCCCTGTCCGACACCAGAAAAATATCCGGAAGATTCCGATCTTTGACCAGGATGTTCAGGGCTTCGTCATACCGCTCCTCACTCTCCATAAAAACATTCTTATTCTGAATATTCAGTGTTTTTTTCAGATACCGGGTATATGCATTGTCCTCATAATTCTGCCCGTCCGGAAGATTAGAATTATTAGCCCCTTTCATCTGTCCCAGAGTATAAGTTACAAGCTCCGGATATTTCCCCAGAGGCGTGGTTTCTGCCTGTTCCCAGCTCTTACTGCTCTTTTCGGACAGAACATCTATATCTGTTTTTTCCATTTCTGCAGTTCCTAAAGAACACCCCGTCAAAAGTGCCAGGCTCAGTATCGTACTCAGAAATACCACTGTTTTTCCCAGACTAAGTCTCATCTTTTTTTACCTCTTTCGGGATCCTCATATCAACGCTTGTCCCCTCGCCTACCTTGCTCAGGATCCGGATGGCATATTTCTCTCCATATAAAATGCACATACGGTCATTGACATTTTTAAGACCATAGCCTTTTGCCTGATATGTGAGCAGCTTTTCTGCCTGCTCCTGCTCCATCCCTATTCCGTTATCTTCAACCCGGATCACTACATCTCCATTCTCTTCAAAGAAATAAAGTTTCAGAAGCTTTTCCCCTTCCTCCTTCACATCCAGGCCATGCTCCAGAGCATTCTCAACGATGGGCTGCAGGGCAAGCTTCGGAACCAACTCCTGCTGCACAGACGGATCGATATTCCACTCCACCTTAAAATCATTGTCATGCATGATCAGCTGGATTTCCAGATAAGCTTCGATATTCCGAATACAGGTTTCCACAGTCACCATATCTGCTCCCTTACTGAGCGCTGTCCGGTAAAATGTAGATAATGCCAGTGTCACACGGCTGATCTCCTTCTGACGGCTCTTAATCGCCATCCAGTTTATAATAGAAAGAGAATTATAAAGAAAATGAGGATTGATCTGGGCAGTCAGCGCTTTCAGTTCAAATTCCTTCAGAGCGATCTTATTTTCATACACTTCTTCGATCAGTCGATTAATTTCATCCATCATATGGTGAAAGCTTCTCACCAGCTGTCCTACCTCATCTCCGGAATCACTGTAAACCGTAACTTCACGGCTTCCCTGGTTCACCTGTTCCATATTTCTGGTAAGCTGCTCAATCTTTCTGGTAAACAGCTTGGAAAACGTCATTCCAAGCACAATGATGATCACAACACAGAAGCCGATCAGTGGGATCTCACTGATCAATACTTTTGAAACCGAGCTCTCGATCACAGCCGGAGGTTTGTAAAAATAATAGGTCCATCTTGTTTCATGTCCGCTGCTGCTGACATAGGTATATTCTTCCCTCAGACGATCCAGCTTTTTTGCAGTTTCTTTTTGTGCTGAAATATCACTGGCCGCCAGATTTTCTCCATGATAGACGATATTTTGCTGATCATCCACCACAAAGCCTCCGGAATTCCGTTCAATAATATTAGCCAGAGGCTGGAATACTTTTCCGTAATCCAACAAAATACAGAGCACAGCCTCCCTGATCTTACCATCATATATTTCCCTGACTGCCGCGATCTGACGATTATCCCGGTCCACGATCCACTGAACCGTCACGGTATTATTTAATTTGTCACTCCACCATTCCCCATCAACCTCTGAAAGCGGAGCCAAGGTATATTCATGGCGCACGGGAATGCTTTCTGCAAAAAGATGTATCCCCAGAATTGCTTCGTGGTAGGATTTCGGCACCGTCAACAGCGGATCCACAACTTCCGTATACTGTTCATATGCAGTATAACGATCCATATCTTTGTTGAAGATCACCTCCTGGATTTCAGGAGAATAGGTAAGATAATTCAAAAGGCTGGCATAAATTTCGATCTGCCCGTCAATGTTTTCTCTGGTCTGCTCCAAAATGGAGTACATATCCTCCATCTCATTTTTCCGTACAAGACTACTCATACGACTGTGACTATACAGTGCC
The DNA here is from genome assembly GCF_039062885.1 of Blautia sp. 2227st1_G12_2227SCRN_220401. Classification (NCBI taxonomy): domain Bacteria; kingdom Bacillati; phylum Bacillota; class Clostridia; order Lachnospirales; family Lachnospiraceae; genus Blautia; species Blautia sp. 2227st1_G12_2227SCRN_220401. The sequence continues at coordinate 3,823 of NZ_JBCLNI010000048.1, forward strand.
AACACAGTCATCGGCACCAGGGATACCACCACAAGAAGATTTGTCAGCTTGTACCGGTATTTCATATTATTATACTTCTTCAGAAGACTCTTCATCCTCATTGTTTCCTTTCCGATAGGACTCCGGGCTGCTTCCGTAATATTCCCGGAAGCTCCGGCAGAAATACGAAGAATTGGCAAATCCTACCTGCTCGCTGACCATGGCTACTTTCATGTTGGTGGTTCGTAGAAGCTCCTTGGCCTTTTCCATGCGGAACACACGGATAAAACGATTCAGGTTCATCCCCGTCTCCTTCTTGAAAATAAAGCTGAGATAGCCGGACGAAAGATATACCTTTTCTGCCAGTGTTTCCAGATTCAGATCTTCCGCATAGTGATTGTAAATATAATTTTTGACTGCTGCCACCTCATCTCTGGATTCGCTCATGGAACGGTCCAGGAACTCCTCGTACTGGCGGATATTTTTTTCTGTAACCTCAATGATCTCCTGAATGGTAGAACAGCCATACAGATGATCCACCTCCAGATCCAGCCTGTGCTCTCCGGCAAAACGATTCTCCTGAAACAGCTCCCTTATCACATTGGAAAAAACAAATTTCACATACATGGCCGAAAACTGGGTATTGGACTGATATTTGGATGCCAGGCTGCGGAAATGGCTCCACAGCTGCTTCACATCCTTTCTGGAAATATCTTCTGAGATTTTTTCCATAAGCCTGGAATCCTGCTCCTCTTCTCCGGTATTTTTTTCCTCGTCCTCCTCGCTGGTGTAGACATGGATATCCGGATGATAAAATTTTTCTTCCATCTGCTGCTCCAGCTGTTCCATGATTTCCGGCAGTTCCTGATATCCGTCAAAACGCCGGCTTACAGCCAGATGAAAGCGAACAGGATGAAGACGCTTCAGAAGATTATAGACATTTTTTGCCACAAGGACATAATCACAGTACACATCCTTAAAAAGAAGCAAAGACTGACGGCCATTAAGATTCAAATAGAAGAAAGAACGGCGAAGCTCTTCCCGGATCTCAAGGGGAACCTCATCACTGGCAGAATCAAAAAAAGCTTCATCCGATTCAATAAGAATTGCACAGTGCCACTGCTCCCAGACAGAAAAATCCACAATTCCTTCCGCTTCCTTCAGACGCTCCTGATCTCCGGAATAAATGTAGCCCAACAGAAAATACTGCTGAAGAAAGCTCTTTTCTTTTATGGACTGCTGCTCTTTATTTTTCCGGGATGCGATCTCCTTCTGGATCTTCTGTATGGTGTCATGAAAGCGGTCCGGATCCACCGGTTTCAGTACATAATCCGTCACACCATAGCGGATCGCCTCCTGAGCAAAAGCAAAATCTCCATAACCGCTGAAAATGATAATTTCCAGATCCGGATATTCCTCTCTTGCTTTTTTTGAAAGCTCCAGACCATCCATATGCGGCATTTTGATATCTGTCAGCATCAGATCCACCGGATGCTTTCTCAGCTCATTTAATGCCAGCTTGCCATTAGCCGCCTCATAAATCTCCCACTCTCCCTCCTCCATAGACAGAAGAAAGCGGATTCCGTCACGTTCCAGTTTTTCATCATCTACCACCAAAACTCTGTACATTCCTCACCTCGCCAAATATGGCCTGATCCACGTAAAAGCACGCAGAGCAGGCCGTTTTTCTTTCATTTTAACATTATTCAACTAATTTGTCAGCCCTTAACAGCTCCTGCAACCACACCTTCAATGATATATTTCTGGCATGCAAGATAGAAGGCAATGATCGGAATGATGGAAAGGACAAGAACGCCCATCATCGCTCCCATATCAATGGTTCCGTAACCGCCCTTCAGATACTGGATGGCAATGGAAATGGTTTTATATTTCTTGATATCAAGTACCAGATATGGAAGAAGATAATCATTCCAGATCCACATGGTTTCTAGGATCGCTACAGTTACACAGGTCGGTTTCATAACCGGAAGAACCACTTTAAAAAATGTCTGGATCGGGGTACAGCCATCGATCATGGCAGCTTCCTCGATCTCGATCGGAATGGATTTTACAAAACCGCTGAACATAAATACCGCAAGTCCTGCTCCATATCCAAGATAAATGATGATCAGTCCCCACGGAGTATTCAGTTTCAGGATGTTTGCGATCTTGGAAAGAGTAAACATTACCATTTGGAATGGTACGACCATGGAAAACAGGCACAGCATGTACATGGTTTTTGTCAGCGTGTTGGTAACACGGTTGATGTACCAGGCACACATGGAGGTACAGAGCAGAATTACCGCAACAGAAAATACTGTGATAAATAATGTCCATCCAAATGCCTGGAAAAATCCGGTTTTTGCGAGACCATTTACATAGTTTTCCAGACCTACGAACATTTTATCCGTTGGGATTGCAAAGGGATAACGGCTGATGTATGCTTTTTTCTTAAAAGAATTGATCAAAACCAGAAGGATCGGAAAAATATAAGCAACAGATACCACACTCAGGATCGCAGTCCACAGACCACTGAATTTTACTTTTTTATTCATTACTGCTGTACCTCCTTACTTCTTGTGAGACGATTCTGGATCATGGCAATTGCTCCAACCAGAATAAAGAAGATCACGGCCTTCGCCTGTCCTACACCTTCCCATCCGGTACGTCCATAGAAGGTATTGAAAATATTCAGCGCAAGCATTTCTGACATATTGGAAGGCTCACCATTTGTAAGAGCAAGGTTCTGGTCAAAAAGTTTGAAGGAGTTGGTAAGTGTCAGGAAAGTACAGATGGTGATGGACGGCATGACCATAGGAATAATCACATGCTTCAGAAGCTGTCCTTTGTTCGCACCATCGATCTGTGCAGCCTCGATCAGTTCACCCGGGATATTCTGGATACCTGCGATGTAAATGATCATCATATATCCGATCTGCTGCCAGCACATCAGGATCACAAGGCCCCAGAATCCGTAAACAGATGAATATGTAAGTGTTTTATTGATCTGAAGAAGCAGACCGTTTAACAGAAGCTGCCATACATAACCAAGGATGATACCGCCGATCAGGTTTGGCATAAAAAATACAGTACGGAATATATTGGTTCCTTTGATCTTCTTGGTCAGAAGCAACGCAACTGCAAAACCGATCACATTGATCAGAACTACTGATACAACCGTAAATGCGGTGGTGTACCATAATGCATGTCCAAAGGTTCCATCCTCAGTAAAAATCTTCACATAGTTCTGTAATCCCACGAATTTTGCATCCGTTACTGTGGTAAATTTACAGAAGGAAAGATATACGCCCATGATAAAGGGAACTATAAATCCAATGGTAAATGCCAGCAGGGTAGGCAGGACAAAAACCGGAAAATACTTTTTCATCATCTTATTCTGCATGTTTTCTCTTCCTTTCTCCTGAGGATGCATCCTTCCCTACTTTACACATCCTCTCTTCATTAAAAGAGGCAGGCGGAAACCGCCCACCCCTTCGTGATCATGTTTCAGTTATACCTTATCAGCCTTCATTTGCTGCTTTGTACTCTTTTGCCCATCCGTCAACAAATGCAGTTTTCACAGCATCCCACTCGCCGGTACCCTGTGCATACTCAAGCATTGCACTGCCGACCTGGTTTTTCCACTCTTCAGAAGGCATGGTTGTAAAGTTCCATGAAACCGGAGTTTTACCAGCTTTTACATATTCGTCGGCTGCTTTTACAAGCGGATTTGCAGACTCATAATTCTCATCAAAGGTCTTGAATGGTGTTGTAAATCCCATTTCCTGGCTTATAGATTCTCTTCCTTCATCACTTGTGATAACCCAGCTGAGGAAATCAAGAGTTGCCTGGATATCCTTCTCATCTGCTTTTTTGTTTACGCACCAGTAGTTCTCACTGCCTGTGCAAAGTCCCTGGTCCTCTTCACCATCAACACCAATGTAGATTGGAAGCATTCCCATATCCTCATCTGCTACTTCGTTATCTTTGATGTTATCATAAGCCCAGGTTCCATTCTGATAGAACACAGCCTCTCCAAGACCAAATTCAGCATTTGCATCATCGATAGTCTTGCTGGAAAGAAGTCTTGGCTCACAGGTAGAATCTGTGATATAAAGGTCAAACAGGTTCTTGAAGTTGTCAAGATAGGTTCCTTTGATTGCATCTGTGGATGTGATTCCGTCTTCTTTGTACTCATAATAGATTGGAAGGTTTGCAAGGTGTGTCTTGAAGCGCCAGTCACTGGAAGAATCAAAGCCTGCGGAAGTAAATGCACCGTCAACTCCAAGGTCATCTTTCTTAGCCTGGATATCATCTGCAACCTTCTTTAATGTCTCAAAATTGTTGATCTCATCTGCAGACTTGATCACAGCGCCATCCATCTCACAGTATTTCTTAAGAAGCGCTTTGTTGTAAATAATTCCATATGTTTCAATTACATAGGCGATACCGTCAACTGCACCGCTGTCATCCTTCAGTACGAAATCGTCACTCTCCACATTTTTGTAAACATCGCTGTCTTTCAGGTCATAGCAATAATCCTTCCAGGATGCAAGTCCAACCGGTCCGTTAACCTGGAACAGTGTCGGAACCTCATCCTTGGCCATCTCTGATTTCAGAGTAGACTCATAAGTTCCGGAAGCAGCTGTAACAACGGTAACCGGTACACCAGTCTCATCGGTGTATTTCTTTGCCAGGTCTGACCACTGATCTGCCTGCTCCGGTTTAAAATTCAGATAATAAACAGAGCCTTCACTGTCATCCCCTTTTGCCATAGCCGGAACTGCCGGGATCATAGTAGCTGCCATCAAAGCTGCAAGACCAAATGCTGTTGCTTTTTTCATTCTCATAATCGTACCTCTCCTTTACCTTATATGATATTCAATTTGTTTCGCGGATATGCTTAAAACGTCCATTTCGCATATTCCTGACCGATAAGCTTCAAATCAGCTTCTCGATTAACTTGATATTATTGTAAATCGAAGAGGTCATTTTCACTATATAAAAAAATCAAGAAACATGTTGATTTTTTTATATAGTAAAAATATTGATATTTTACCATGAAAAAAGAAGCCGGAACAGGCTTGCTCCCATTCCGGCTTCTTCCATATATTATTTTCGATTCATCATGCTTTATTGACAGATCCGAAAAGCTCCATTTTCTCTTTAACAGTAGCTTTGATCGCTTCTGCTCCAGGTGCAAGAAGCTTACGTGGGTCATATCCTTTACCCTGCTGATCTTTACCCTCTTCAATGTATTTACGTGTAGCTTCAGCAAATGCAAGCTGGCACTCTGTATTTACATTGATCTTGGAAACGCCAAGGCTGATCGCTTTCTTGATCATGTCTGCCGGGATACCTGTACCACCGTGAAGAACAAGCGGCATATCTCCTGTCAGTTTCTGAATAGCATCCAGAGTCTCAAAGCTTAAGCCCTGCCAGTTAGCCGGATATTTTCCGTGAATGTTACCGATACCAGCTGCAAGGAAGTTGATTCCGAGATCTGCAACTCTCTTGCACTCCTCAGGATCAGCGCACTCGCCCATACCAACAACACCATCTTCCTCGCCACCGATGGAACCAACCTCTGCCTCAAGAGACATGTTGTGCTCAGCAACGATCTTAACCAGCTCTTTAGTCTTAGCTACGTTCTCATCGATCGGATAATGAGATCCGTCGAACATAATGGAAGAGAAACCAGCCTCAACACATTTCAGGCATCCATCATAGCTGCCGTGGTCAAGATGAAGAGCAACCGGAACAGTGATGTTCAGCTCTTCCATCATACCGTTAACCATACCTACAACAGTCTTATAACCTGTCATGTATTTACCGGCACCCTCGGAAACACCAAGGATTACAGGAGAGTTGAGCTCCTGAGCTGTCTGAAGGATAGCTTTTGTCCACTCAAGGTTGTTGATGTTGAACTGACCAACTGCATAATGGCCTGCTTTTGCTTTTTTCAGCATTTCTGTTGCGTTTACTAACATGATAAAATCCTCCTAACCTGTATTAGGATACGGAAAAACCGTGTCCTTTATATCCAACCGTACTCATAATAGCAGATTTCCTTTGGTAAGTCCAGTATTTTACCAAAAATGCTGATGCTGTGGGAATTATTATTTTTTTTGAGAAAAAGCTTGCAATTTTATCAAATGTTATGTATAATATATTTGTTGTTCACGGATGGATTCCCGAGTGGCCAAAGGGGGCAGACTGTAAATCTGTTGGCACCGCCTTCGAAGGTTCGAATCCTTCTCCATCCAGCGAATTTAGCTCTTACATCTTTGCGATGTAGGAGCTATTTTTTTGTGCAAAAAGAAAACCGCAAAGGGGCCGCAAAGCCGCGGCCCCTCTGCACACCCCTCGGGCTTTTTTTAAGGAGTTCTTGGTTGTGGATGAGGGGAGGGTGTTGACTTGTGTCTGTATGCTTGGGTATTGGATGTGGGACGCTGTGCCGATCTGGTTCCTGTATGCTTCGGTGTTGGATGCGGGATGCTGTGCCGATTTATTTTTTGGGGGATACGGCCGGCTGCTTTATTGGTTATGGATTGTTTTGAGGCCGTTTTCTGTATGCTTCGGTGTTGGATGCGGAACACTGTGCCGATCTGGTTCCTGTATTCTTCGGTGTTGGACGTGGAACGTTGTGCCGATTTATTTTTATATATTGTGTTTTTTGGGCACTGGGCAGAATGTACATTCGCTTCTATTGTCTGCTCTCTGCGGTTGAATTTTCAGCCGGGGATGTGGCAGCGGTATGGGCTGCTGCGGAGGAGGTGTGATACTGCTTAGGCTGCGGGGATCGGCGTTATTGAGACAGGGGCTGCTGTCTGAGCCAGAGGCGAGTTCTGCCCCTGTCTCAATGTTTTTAGCCGATTTCCGGAGCCTTAGCAGTATCCGCCGACGGAGCCCTGCCCGTACCGCTGCCACATCCCCGGCGTACGGTTCATTCAATCCACCACACAAAGAAAAAGACGGCCACCCCCCAAAAAGCGAGACAGCCGTCCTTTCCTCACACATCATACATAGGAAATCGAAACACCGAAAAAAATCTATTTGTTAACTCTGTTAACCGTATTACCATCCAGAAAAGCCTTGATATTATCAACCGTAATATCCATGATCCTCTGTCTGGAAGCCTGAGCAGCCCAGGAGATATGCGGAGTGATGATGCAGTTTTTAGCCTTGAGAAGCGGATTATCCCCCTTGATCGGCTCAGTAGAAACAACATCAAGACCAGCAGCATAAACCTTCCCACTATTCAGAGCATCTGCCAGATCCTGCTCAACAACAAGCTGACCACGGCTGTTGTTGATAAGGATAACTCTATCCTGCTTCCTTTGTTTGCAAGAACGATAACATCTCCCGGCTGAGCCATATCCAGTGCTTTATGGAACAGAAGGTTATCTCCTGCCGGTGCATTTACTGTAAATGCAGTTCCCAGAAGTCTTGCCTTCGGGTTCAGCGGGAAAATACTGGAATCTACGGCAGCGATCTTTCCACAGTTATCATCAATATTTGCAACTGGAATTCCACGGAAGGCTTCTACTAATTCTTTTGACGGTCTTTCAAAGTTTCGTCTGATCCTACATCCTAATGCCATATGAAAACCTCTCTTCTTTTGATTTTCTTTTTTAATTGTATTTATCATATCATACAAGCTTACTATTGAATAACGAATAATTTCTCTGTATAATATAAATAATTTTTATATTATCAAAGCTTAAACCATCCTATAGACAACACCAAAGAAAAGGAGCTATTCATATGAATCTTGCTGAAATCGAAACCTTTCTCACCATTGTAAATACCAAGAGCATCACCCGTACAGCGGATCTTCTTTTTCTTTCCCAGCCTACTGTCAGCCACCGGCTCACATCTCTGGAGAACGAACTGGGTTTTCCCCTTGTGATCCGTCAGAAAGGCCACAAGCAGGTGGAACTGACTGCCAAGGGAACAGATTTTATCATCCTTGCGGAACGCTGGATGTCTCTCTGGAAGGAAACTATGGAGTTGCAGCGCAATCAGGATTCCCTGCTACTTACCATCGGCTGTACAGACAGCCTGAACGTAGCTGTTTTCGCACCACTGTATGACAGGATCTTAAATGAACAGACCAAGCTGGACCTGAACATCGAGTCCCATCACTCTTCAGAGCTCTACGGTCTTCTTGGAGAACACAGCATTGATATCGGATTTGTCTACCACAAATTGCATTACAAGAATATCATAACAGAGAAAATCTTCGAAGAAAAACTTTATCTGATACAATCGGATCAGCCAGTGATTCCGGCTCCGGCAATACATACCGATGAGCTGGATCCATCCCTGGAGCTGTTTTTAAGTTGGGATGACAATTATCAGATCTGGCATGACCGCTGGCTTTCCTCCGCTTCCAGGCCTCACATTGCGGCAGATACCATCACACTTTTGGACCGTCTCTGGAAAAAACCGGGGAACTGGATGGTCGCACCACAGTCTGTGATCCTGGAGCTTTCCCATTACCGGCCTCTTTTTATCAGTGAACTGAAAAACACACCGCCAAACCGTGTCTGCTATAAGATCAAGCATAAATATCCAAAGTCCACTAGCAAACGTGCCGTGGAATTCTTCGAAAATGCACTGGAAGACTTTCTTGCAGAATCCACTCCGTCCTTCCCGATCGGCCAGGTATGGGAACGACAGAAATAAAAAAAACGGTAAGCACAAGTCCGTCAGGAAGATTTTCTGCTTTACCGTTTCTTCTTATTATATTATTTATACCAGGATTTTTGATCCACCGCTTTCCGCCACATAAAGCAACAACGGGCTTCGACTTGTTTCATCATATATCAAGAACACTTTGTTTACAAGGATTTTCAGCATTTCCATGAAAAACAATATTTCGTCTGATTGCGTCTATTTTCTTTTATTTGTCACAAAAATTGTCATAAAAGAGCCACGCCCGATAAAGGGAATGGCTCTGATTATTACATTATATTTTCAAGCTTTTTTATTTCATTCTGTACTCTTGCAACATCTACGTGATTGTATATGTTCATTGTAATGCTTATGTCACTATGTCCCATAATCATTTGTAAAACTTTGATATCTAGGCCAGCTTCTGCACATCTGGTGCAAAACGTATGCCTCAGCATATGTGGATGTGTCAAGTATAGGACAAAAAAATTTTATTTTTTTCTGCCGAAGACTATCTGACGTTTCCATCAGGTAGTCCCAGCACCTTTATTATCTTCTGATAAATCATTCTTGTCCTGCTCAAGTTATCTCTGTTCTGAAAAAATATCGTCAAAATTCCATTCGATTTCAATTTCATCCTGAATCAGAGAAACAGCAGCACCCGTCACTGCAATCAGCCCCACTCTCCAGTTCATACAGGTAAGCCACAAAAGAATACAGATAAAATTCAGATGCGCACTGTTCCATGTACATGTCTGAAAAACAAATCATCACACCTGGCATTACTCGGTAAACCGTCATAACGCCCTCTCCTGTCGCATCATTTAACATAAGAACAGCGCAATTCTCATTCTGAATCACAGGCTTCACATTACTTCCAAGACTTGCAATTTCATTTACATTCAAATTTCTTCTCCTTTCACATAGTGGTATTTCTTTGTATTAGTTTCATCTAACCTTTTTTTCTATTATCTTAACATGAGAATCGAGCATTATCCAGACCTGAACGGACGACAATAATCCATTTAGACAAAAATAAAGTTCCAGACTTATTATCTGAAACTTTATTATAAATCCAGCATCATTGCATTACTTCACACAACGGAAATATACCATAGAACCGTCAACATGGATATCCGTTTCTTTATATAGTTTTTGAAGGATATCTCTCAGCTCTTTCTCCGTCTGAAACGGTGGAGAAAACCACCCTTTCTTTGCAAGAATATTTTTTACCAGCCAATCTGTCCGTTTCGATTTTCCCCTGATTTGACACTCCCCACAGCTAAAGTAGGGGGATTCTTGCTTCTCCCACTACTGCATTGGCAAACACCTTACGGTACTGCAATGTCTTACACAGTGTCCACAA
>NZ_JBCLNI010000049.1:0-13765 GCF_039062885.1 Blautia sp. 2227st1_G12_2227SCRN_220401
TTGCAAATATGGTGAACCTGGCGATCCGCCTGTCTGTTGCTTTGATCTGTGCACCGCGTTTTGGCATTGTATTTGTCTGGCTTGCTGTACCAGCTGGTTGGTTTGCGAACTTTTTAATATCCTATGTGGCTCTTCGGAGATCATGGCCGACTGATAGCAGCACGGAAGAAGGGGATTACAGTTTGTAATATCCTGGCATACAGCACAGAACGTGTGGCACGTACTGCGATCATGATGATATTAAATTTGAGTTCTGCAATGCGGGTACAGATGAAGATGCTGGCATGCGGAAATCATGACAATTTTACCAGAAATCTTCAGGTTCCGCTCAATGCTGTATCAGGTCTATAGTATCTGGCAGCAAAGTGATGATACAGCTTCCGGGTTTGCAGAGTGAAAAAATATAATTACAATCAATAAGTCAGTGCTTTGATATCTTCTTCCGATACAGCAGGAATAACATAAACAATAGAATTACTGGAAAAATAAGTCCGAATCCCATGCCGATCTTAATATTATTTCCAGCATTCTGAGTGATACGACCAACAATTCCAGGTCCAATGCTGCCACCTAAATCTCCTGCCATGGCAAGAAGAGAGAACATAGCCGTTCCACCTGTTGGAAAAGTTTTTGAGGAAATACTGATGGTTCCAGGCCACATGATTCCAACTGAAAATCCACATGCAATACAACCGATCAGTCCGATGATCGGGTTGGATGACAAAGCAGTAAGCAGATAACAGACAACGCATAATATGCCTGAACCACTCATAAACTTCATTAAATCTAACTGTTCTCCATATTTACCAAAAATTATACGGCTGATTCCCATTGTTACTGCAAACATGCAGGGACCTGTTAGATCTCCCAGAGCTTTTGATAATCCCAGTGCTGATTCTGCATAAGCAGATGCCCATTGAGCCATTGCAAGTTCAGAAGCTCCGGAACAGATCATCAGACATATTGCAACCCAGAAAAATGGCTTGGAAAACAGATCCTTAATTTCCATTCCAGAACCATTGTCAACCAGAGATTCAATGGGACAGGTCATGAAGTTATAAGTATTAATTGCAGGAATGATTGCCCATATTACGGCGAGCCACTTCCAACTGTCTATTCCAAATATCAGGAAAAATAAGCTGGAAATCAAAATTGTCCCAACAGCTCCCCAACAGTAAAACGAATGGAGCAGACTCATAGTTGCTTCTTTGTTTTCAAACGGACAGGCCTCGATAATAGGACTGCAAAGTACTTCTATTAAACCGCTTCCGATGGCATAAACAATAACACTACATATAATTCCAATAAAAGGATCAGGTAAAAAATCAGGTAAAAATGCCAGTCCAAGCAGACCCAGTGCAGCAAATATTTCTGATGCAACAATGCACACACGATATCCGATATGATCTACGAATTTGGCACAGAACAGATCAACCAGAAGCTGTGTGAAAAAGAAGAAAGTGGATATCAGAGCAATGTTACCGAGAGAAATATGGTAGTCACTGTGAAATTTCAAAAAAAGAAGCGGTGCGAAGTTTGCCGCAATAGCCTGTGTGATAAATCCCATATAACAGGCTATTTTTGTCTTATGGTAGTTAGTTTTTTTTACAGCATTCATTTTTTATTTTCCTCTCCGAATGTTTTTAACAGTTTTATGTTCAATCTTCACATTCATCAATACTTCCACAAAAAAGTCTGTTCTGGGTGGTGCGGTTATTTCAATTTTGTCGCCCTCAATGTTGATCTCACTTTCATTCATCCATTTAAAAATCATAAGAATACCTCTTTTCTTTTTTTACTTGATTATATAGCAAATATCATATATATACATTGAATTAAATTGTAGAAATACTGTATAATATCGTAAAAAAGAAAGAACGTGATATGGGATGGATTATAATAAAATACTTACAGATGAGGAGTTCATGGAAATTAAACAGCATGGAAGCAGTGATTATCCATTCCAGTATTATTATGATAATCTGGAATTGTTTGATTTTCATTGTATTGAGTGGCACTGGCACAGAGAATTTGAGTTTTTATATGTCGAGTCCGGACAAGTTACATGCGGAATAGGAGAAAAACAGATTATATTGTCAGAAGGAGAAGCAATTTTTATTAATTCTAAAATATTGCACCGCTTTTACGCATCATCAGGTGGTATCATTCCTAACTTTGTATGTATGCCGGAATTTATTGCGCCGGAGAACAGCCTGATCTATAAGAAATATATTTTGCCAATCATTTCATCGAATATATATTTCCAGCGTTTTCAGCCTGATGAACTATGGCAAACAAAGATCATACAAACTATGATAAAAATAATGGAAATACAGAGGAATGAGAAAATAAGAGAACTTGCTACTTTGGCATTGCTGCAGGATTTATGGCTGACTTTTTATGAAAATGTAAAGTTATCTAATAAAGGAGATGTACAGACAGTGGATGAAGTTGCACAGAAAAGAGTGCAGTTGATCATGCAATATATACATGAAAACTATAATCGCAATTTGTCTCTGGATGAAATTGCTTCGCATATAGGAATCAGCAAAAGTACTGCACTTAATTTGTTCCACCGTTTTTTACATACTACACCGGTTAATTATCTGATAGGATATCGACTTCAGGCAGCTTCCTGGTTATTGAAAAATACGAATAAAAAAGTAAAAACGATCGCTTATGAAAGCGGATTTCATAACGTTGATTATTTTTGCAGATTGTTTAAAAAACGTTATCATTTAACTCCATCAGAATATCGCTGCACATGTTTAAAAGTGTTGTCGGCTGATCCGAGTCTTTAGACCTGTAAATAAAGCCGATGCAGGACTTTTGGAATCCTGTATCGGCTTTGTTGATTTTGTAAAGGCTTTGAAAAATTTACTTTTACTGGTTCATCAGTGCTTTGATATCTTCTTCCGGTGTGGTGATAGGTGTAATACTATAATTTTCAACCAGAAAGTTCAGAATATTAGGAGAAAGGAACGCCGGAAGAGAAGGACCAAGACGGATATTTTTGATACCCAGATGCAGGAGGGTTAACAGGATACAGACTGCTTTCTGTTCATACCAGGAGAGTACGAAGGAAAGTGGAAGCTCATTTACAGAACATCCAAATGCATCTGCAAGTGCCACAGCAACCTGGATCGCACCATAAGCATCATTACACTGACCCATATCCATCAGTCGTGGAAGACCACCAATCTCTCCCAGATCGAGATCATTGAAACGGAATTTTCCACATGCCAGGGTGAGAACGATACTGTCAGAAGGTGTCTGCTTTACAAATTCCGTATAATAGTTTCGACCTGGCTTGGCACCATCACAGCCGGCAACCAGGAAGAAATGGCGGATCGCACCTGATTTTACAGCCTCTACTACAGTACCTGCATGGGACAGGATGGCTGCATGACCAAAACCGGTTGTCACTTTTTTTCCGCCGTTGATACCGGAGAACATACGATCTTCTTTGTAACCGCCCAGCTCCAGTGCTTTTTCAATAAGTGGTGTGAAGTCTTTCTTCTCGTCAATATGGACAGCTCCCGGGAAGGCAACCACTTCTGTTGTAAATACTCTGTCAGCGTAGCTGCTTTTTGGAGGCATCAGACAGTTGGTAGTGTAGAGGATCGGGGCCGGAAGATGGTCAAATTCTTTCTGCTGATTCTGCCATGCAGTTCCGAAATTGCCTTTCAGGTGAGCGTATTTCTTTAAGCATGGATAGGCATGGGCAGGGAGCATTTCACCATGTGTATAGATATTGATTCCTTTTCCCTCAGTCTGTTCAAGTAAAAGCTGCAGATCTTTCAGATCATGTCCGGTTACGACAATAAAAGGCCCTTTTTCTACCGTAAGTGTAACATCAGTTGGCTCTGGTGTTCCATAGGTGTCTGTATTTGCCTTATCAAGAAGTGCCATGCACTTCAGATTGATCTCTCCTGTTTTGAGTACTGTGGAAAGCAGTGCTTCTGTGCTTTCTTCATAACCGATCTTAGATAATGCCTCGCAGAAGAATTGATTCACTTCGGCATCTTCATAATTCAGAACATTTGCATGATAGGCATAGGCAGCCATTCCGCGGATACCAAAGAGAATAAGAGATTTCAAGGAGCGGATATCTTCATTGGCATTCCACAGCTGCTGAAGATCATATTCCTTTGTTCTGCAGTCAGGAGCCAGTCTTTCTTTTTCAGCTCTGACTTTTTGTATCATGTTTTCGATTGCTGCATTGTCAAAACTTACATTTGTAACTGTAGTAAACAGTCCTTCGATTATGATCTGTCCGGTTCTTTTTGAAATAGTTTCCGTGCTGTCGGCAGCTTTAGCCAGACTGATCAACGCACCTGTCAGTTCATCCTGTAATTTCGCTGTATCTGCTTTTTTTCCACAGACACCGGCATTTCCGGTGCAGCCGGTACACCCGACAGTCTGTTCACACTGAAAACAAAACATTTTTTTATCCATTATTGTATTCTCCTTTTATTCTGTGATTTTTTCGAAGGATCTTTCTTATTATTTTATCCTCGACTAGTAGTATTTATCCTTGGTTTCTGTTAGGAGTATAGTATAATAATTACAACGTGTATGTTTGATTTCCAACAGGAGGATTAATTTTGAAAAAATATTTACCCATTCTAAGAACGAGCCCTTTCTTTAAAGGTCTTACTGATAATGAGATATTATCCATACTGCATTGTGTAAATGCAGCAACGATCTCCAGAAAACGGGATTCTTATATTTTCAGAGCCGGAGACTCTACCGAAGTAATGGGACTTGTGGTGGCAGGCTGTGTTCTTGTTATTCAGGAAGACCTGTGGGGACATCGGAATATTCTGTCAAAATGTCATGCGGGAGATTTTTTTGGTGAACCATATGCAGCAAGTCCGGGAGCTGTTCTGAATGTCAGTGTGGTAGCAGACGAAGATTGTGAGATTATTTTATTAAATGTTCAAAGGCTTCTGGTTTCCTGCCCAATAGTATGTGAGCATCATCAGAAGCTGATCCGTAACCTGGTCGGTGTCCTGGCAAATAAGATCCTGATCCTCAACGATAAGATCACACATGTGGGCAAGCGAACGACAAGGGATAAGCTGTTGTCCTATCTGTCGTCGGTATCTATCAGACAGGCATCGTTATCCTTTGATATTCCTTTTGACCGGCAGCAGCTGGCAGATTATCTTTGCATTGACCGTGCGGCAATGTCTTCGGAGATATCAAAGCTGCAAAAAGAAGGACTTATAAAAACAAACAGAAACCATTTTGAGCTGACTGTCTGTAATGATACGGATTCAGGAATAAAAATGTGATATACATTACGGAAAACGATAAACTTTTTCATTATAATACAAAAGGAAAGTGAGACTGCTTAAAGTGATTCTATTGTTATAAGCGTTCACACGATGGTATTATGGTGTATGTATAAAGAATCTATGAAATCAGTTATTGAAAAATAGGAGGAAAAAAATGTTCATCAGAAAAGCAGAAGAAAAAGATATTCCGAGGATCCTGGAATTGTTAGGACAGGTGCTGCAGATCCATGCAGATATAAGGCCTGATATTTTTATTTCGGGCACAACAAAATATACGACAGACGAATTGACAGAGCTTTTGAAAAATGAAGAAAAGCCAGTATATGTTGCAGCGGATGAGGCTGATGTTTGTGTGGGGTATGCATTTTGTCAATTAAAGGAGCAGCCTTTTTCAAACAATATGGTACCGTTTAAATCTCTTTTTATAGATGACCTGTGTGTCGATCAGGAGACACGAGGTCAGCATATTGGGGAAAGTCTGTTTGAATATGTAAAAAAAGAAGCAAAGCAGCTGGGATGCTATGAAGTGACATTGAATGTGTGGGCAGGAAATACTTCAGCAGAAAAATTTTATGAGAAAATGGGAATGCGGACAAAAGAAAGGCAGCTGGAATACATATTATAAGATGTTGAATTGTTCAGGAAAAAAAACAGCCGGCTAAGATACAGACTGAGATGTCTGTACCTTAGCCGGAAAATTTATCACTGTAATGAACATGCATAGCTTCCCAGTCCATAAACAATACATAAAATACTCTTCCGTATTGCTGGCTGTCCACAATCCTTCCGTGATCAAGAACAGAAAGGTAAGTGCCGTCTGCTTTTCGAAGATGAAAGTGGATATAGTCATTGTTATTGCCGGCATCGATCTGTTTCCAGATGCTTGTTTCTATCTGCTGTTGTTCATCTTCCCTGATCAGGTTGTGGAAGCTTTTCCTTGTAAGGCTGAAGAGTTCATCTATATTTTTATATCCGGTCATTTGAAGGAACTCATGGTTTGCATACAGGAGTTCATCATCATCTTTGTCCGCTCTGTATATGATAAATGCACCCGGAAGGTGTTCAGAGATATCCTTGAATGCAAATCCGAGCTGTTTGCGGACTCCTGACCGGAGCCCCTCCCTGTAAGCCATACATCCGTTTTTTCCGTGAAGCTTTATTTCATAAAGTGCTGCATCTGCACAGCGCATAAGCTGTGAACGGCTGGATGCAAAGGTTGGATATTCTGCATATCCGAGAGAAATAAAAAACGGATATTCTTTTCCCTTGCATGAAAATGTCTTTGGAAGCTTGGTAAATTGCAACAGCAGTTCTCCCGCTTCTTTATAGGTATGATCCGGCAGAAGAATGCAGAACTCATCGCCACCGTTTCTTCCCAGTAATGTGTTTTTTGGGAAAAAAGCCTTCATGCTATCTGTAAGACTCTTTAGTGCCCTGTCTCCATAGACATGTCCGTAAATATCATTAATAAACTTAAAGTCATCAATATCAAGGAGTGCGGCCACAAAATGCGTTTTTGGATTTTTAGTGATCATTCTTTCGGCTAATTCATCAAATCCATAGCGGTTGTAAATATCGGTGAGAGAATCTGTGTGTGCCAGTATTTGAAATTTGTTTTTATTTTCTTTCGATACTAACCATACCCGGGTAAGACCTGAGAAAAGTAAAACGACAGTAGTAAACATTCCGCCGACGATTACCAGTAATCTAAGGTCTCTCCATCCGCTTTCAGGAGCTACTTCTAATGTCCAGTTCTCTTCCCCTATCGTAAAACCATAAGAAACAGTATGAGTTAATTGGTCGTCTGACTGATAAACAACTTTATAAGTATCGCTCCAGGGAGCGTCGGTTTTTGAGAGCCTGTATTCATATCCGAAATCCGAAAGTGCACTGATCGCATCTGAAAAAATGTCAGGAACACGCAGGATAACAATGGTAAATCCCCAGAAATATTCCTGGTTGTTTTCATCTTTCAGGTAGACTGGATTGCGGACAGCAATTCCACAGCCGCCCCGTTTTAAATCGAAAGGACCTTGTGTAATGATCACGTGATTGTCTCTTGCGTAACAGGAAATTTTGCTGCAATCTTTATCCTGGAGCAGATCGATCTTACTCGCTTCCGTTCCCTCAGAAGGATAAATATCTGTTACATTACCATCCGGAGCAAGCTGTATGCTTTCAATAACGTCAGACATAATATTTTCCGCAATTGTGTCAAACTGACTGATCTTTCCGTTTTCACTGATCAGGACCTGCTTTAGCGTATCTGTGATCGCAATTCCATTTGTAATCTCATTTTTTATACGTTCGCCGTAGGTTGTTGCATTTAATTGTGCTTTTATGTGTTGTTGTTCAGTTTCATGTGAGTCTATTTTGTATACAATTAAACCAACAAGGCATATGCCCAGTAAAAAAACGATAAGAGGTACAATTGTTTTTTTCTTCACCTGGTTCACCTCGTTTTATTAGTTTCGCAATAAAATATTATATCATAGAAGTGAAAAAATAGAATGATTTTTTGCGTTAAAGTGATATTGTTTTTTTTATGTACAATGGAAATATGACCAGAGGGTGAAATATAGTATACAATTGAGGATTATATTGGAAAGAGTACTGAAAAAACCTCGCGGTTTTGTAGGGTATATGATATACTGTTCTTTATAAGTAAATATCTTATCGGAATTCACGGAGGATCTGACCGATGCTGAATAAAAAAGATTTTTTAAAATATGCATCAAAATTAGCATTTCCGATCATGATCCAAAATCTGATCGGAACATTGGTAAATGTTGCGGATACTGTAATGCTGGGATATGTAAGCCAGACTGCCATGTCAGCTTCATCTCTTGCCAACCAGTACACATTTATTCTTTTCTGTTTGTATTATGGCATGGCTACAGGTACTTCGGTTTTATGTGCCCAGTACTGGGGAAAGGGTGATAAAAAGACAGTAGAAAAGATTCTCGGCCTGGCGGAGCGGATCTCACTGATCGTTTCTCTTGTATTTTTCGTTATCTCCTTTTCCATGCCGACTACGATCATGAAGATTTTTACAAACAGTCCGGATACGATTGCTGCCGGCAGCGAGTATTTGAAGGTGGTCTCATTTTCCTTTATGTTTATGGGCTTCTCTCAGGTTTTCATGAGTGCCCTTCGAAGTGTCGGAAAAATAATGCTGCCTTCTGTTACATACATTGTATCGCTTTGCGTCAATGTATTTTGTAATGCCACCTTTATCTTTGGCCTGTTTGGACTTCCAAAGCTTGGTGTTACCGGTGTTGCCCTTGGTACTGTTATTGCCAGGATCGCAGAGGTATTGATCTGTCTCATCTATTCATTAAACAGCTCCGATGTCAGATTTCGGATAAAATATTTCTGTGCGAAATCCGGTATTCTGTTCAGGGACTTTATGAAAATTGCTTCTCCGGCTGTGATAAATGATGTTGTCTGGAGCTTTGCCAGTTCAGCGTTCGCAGCGATCCTTGGCCACATTGGCGATGATATGGTTGCCGCAAATGCCGTTGCTGTTATGGTGGTAAACATTGGTGCCATCGCCTGTCGCGGTTTTGCCAATGCTACTACCATCATTATCAGCCAGGAGCTTGGTAAAGATCACAAGGACACAGCCAGAGAATATGGGAAACGTATGCTGAGAATAACAATTATCGTAAGTCTCATCGGATGTGCCATTATTCTGGCAGTCCGCCCTATGATACTGGACTTCTACCGGGATAAACTGACAGAGACAGCCATTTATTATCTTGGTATTTTTATAATCATGACAACCTGGCGTCTTGTAGGAGAGGGTATCAATACCTGTCTTATATGCGGATGCTTCAGAGGAGGTGGCGATTCCAGGTTCGGAATGATCGTAGATTCCATATTTATGTGGCTTGTTGCAGTTCCTCTCACCTTCCTTGCAGCATATGTTTTAAAACTGCCGCCTGTCTGGGTATATTTTATAATGACCCTGGATGAGTTCGAAAAAATGCCTGTGGTGTTCATTCACTATTTCAGAAATAAATGGCTTACGAACATTACCAGAGATTTTGACTGATTATGTAACTAAGCAGGAGGTTTTTATAGAAATGAAATACTTTGAGGCAAAAATGTCTTATCCTCAATTTTTAAAATATCTGGTTCCATCAGTGCTGACCATGATCTTTTTATCATTTTATACAACGATAGATGGATTTTTTGTATCACGGTATGCAGGCTCTGACGCGCTTGCAGGAATTAATATTGTTATTCCGATCACCTGTGTTATTTTCGGAACATCTGTCATGCTTGCAACGGGATCAGGTGCCATCATAGGAGAGCGGATGGGACAAAAAAGAGAACAGGAAGCAAATGAGATATTTACTTTTATCACGATCGTGCTGTTCGTACTTTCAGTTGCTTTTACAGCTGTGGGAATCCTTTTTCTGAAACCGATCTGTATTTTTTTAGGAAGCAGTGAGCGCCTGATGGAGCATGTGGTGCCATACGCATTTGTCATATTTTTAGGATCGGTTTCGATGTCATTCAAGCTATTTTTTGAATATCTTGTGAGGACGGATGGGAGATCGTACATCGGAATGATCATGTCTCTGACAGGTCTGGCTTTTAATATTGTTTTCGACTATATTTTTGTGGCTGTATTCAGACTGGGAACGCTTGGAGCTGCATGGGGAACATTTCTCTCCATTACAGTAAGCATGTTGATCGGCTTTATCTATTTTCTGAAATACAGCCATATAAGGTTTTGCAGACCGAAGACCGACATGAGTGTTCTTCTGAAATCCTGCACCAATGGAAGCAGTGAAATGCTGACGGAGATGTCTACCGGGATCACTACATTTTTATTTAATCTTATTATCATGCAATATTTTGGTGAAGATGGAGTTGCGGCTGTGACGATCATTATGTATATTTACTATTTTTTCATCGCTTTTTATATGGGAATTGCCGTTGCAGCGGCTCCGATCATAAGCTATAATTACGGCTCTGAAAATCATGACAAGATCAGAGAAATAACACGATATAGTTTTATTACGATTGCCATCAGTTCAGTATTGATCCTCACGGTATCACTTGTATTTGGAAAACAGATCATCCATTTATTCGTTGGGGAGGGAAATGTATTTACATTGACATGGGATGGCCTGAAGCTGTTTAGTCCGGTTTTCCTGGTTATTGGTTTAAATGTATTTCTTTCCGGATATTTTACTGCCCTGGGAAATGGTTTTATTTCGGCATTGATCTCATCAATGCGTTCTTTGATCCTGGTGGCTGTGTTCATATTGATCCTGCCAAAGCTTATAGGGGTTGCAGGCATCTGGATGACGATGCCGCTGGCAGAAGCCGTGACTATTTTCATGGCGGTTTATCTGTATCGAACATACGGAAAAAGTTTCATGCAGGAAAATTCCAGAGCCACGTCTTAATGATATTTTGCAAAACTTTAACAAAAAAGAGGCCGTCAAGTACGACCTCTTTTTTGTTATGGCTTTATCATGTCATGGGAGTATTTATAACTCCTGTGGAGATATTTCCAGGTATTCATAGAATGGCTGGAAATCATGGCTGTCACACTGACAGTAATATTGGGTAAAAATACGTTCTATGATGTCCGGGATATGCGTTTCGTCAGGCTCAAACAGTATGATGAGATACTGCAGGGAACTGTAGCGTGTACAGATATCCACACGGCGGATATTCTGCCGGATGGCCTGTTCCATATACTCCAGAGCCTGCTCAATGGATTCGATATCAGGAACTGTATCCACAAGTGTCTCGATGGTGATCATCGCCAGATAACATCTGCACTGGCTGCGTGTGACAAGCTGACTCATGTATTCATACTGTCGTGCGAAATCCCGGTAATTCAGATCAAGAGCACCTACATAGATGCCGCTTTTCTGAAGGGACTCTGCCACAAGCGCCAGATCCTTTCCGGAACCGGATGCCGCAAGAGTGCTACGGTCGATCTGCTGGTAGAAAAAGAACTGGTTTTTGCCGTTTTGTTTTACGTAATACAGAGCTTTATCTGCTTTGGAATAGCAGTCCTCAAAGGAATCATCGGTGCTGCACAGACACAGGCCTGCGGACAGTGTGGCAAATCGGAGTTCCGGATCATCGGTAGTGATGGTGTGAAATTTCTGGAACAGATCGTCCATCTGCAGAGACAGGGAATCAGGATCTGTGTCCGGAAGGAACATCAGGAATTCATCGCCTCCAAGTCTGCAGGAAATTCCCTGATCTGCCCGTTTCTGAAGCAGCTTTCCAAGACATTTCAGTGCACGGTCGCCGGCTTTGTGGCCATAGATGTCGTTGATCTTTTTCAGGTTGTCCATATCAAGGAATACCAAACATCCATCATGTGTCTGCATAAATTCCGCGGTAAGACGTTCGCCCAGGTTACGCATGGGAAGACCGGTAAGGAAATCATAGCTTTTTGCGTCTTCCTGACTTTTTATGGTGGCCATTATGTCAGAGATGAATTTGCTGACGGTAAGCTGCATATCCGGAAGGTTATAGGTGTCCGGTTCTTCCTGGGAAGGATCCCACTGAGGCAGCCGCTTTTCCTTTAACAGTTTCAGAAAAATGTCTGTGATCTCCGGATCGAACTGTGTACCACGGTTTTTGCGGAATTCTTCGTAAACAACCTCCGGTGGAAGCGCATTACGGTAGATTCGGCGGGAGTTCATGGCATCGTAGCAGTCGGCAACAGCCACGATCCGGGCATGGATGGGGATTTCTGTTCCGACCAGCCCATCCGGATAGCCTTTTCCGTCATAACGCTCATGGTGACTTCTTGCGATTTCTGCCGCATGCGGGATCAGGGTTATATCCTTTAGGATCTCGGCACCGATGACGGTGTGTTTTTTTATAAGGTTGTATTCATCATCGGTCAGCTGTGCAGGTTTGTTCAGGAACGGATCCGGGATACCGATCTTTCCGATGTCGTGAAGGTGAGTAGCCCGTTTCAGATTCAGGATCTCCTCCGGTGTCCAGCCCAGCTCCTCTGCGATCAGGGCTGCATATTGTGCAACCCGGTAGGAATGACCGCGGGTGTACGCATCCTTTGCCTCAATGGTGGTGGAAAGGGTCTGTATCATCTGCAGAGACATTTTTTCATTCTGTTCCTGGTTTTTGCGGATTTCGCTTTGTTGGCGTTTCAGTTCTATATCCTGGACATTTTTGATGGCTCTTACAATATTGACAAAGAGCAGGATCAGCATGCCGGCGCCCACAAACAGTCCGGACATCAATGTGACAAAGTATACGGAGGTTGTTTCAACGGCAATACACAGGATCGCTGCCAGCAGACCAATGAGCAAAAGCCGGTCGGCCTTGTTTTTTTCGGTGCGTATATATTGGAAAAGGTGTACAAATATTGTGGCAACGGTGATCGCCAGGATTCCGTGACTTACAGGCATGGTTTCGATATAATCTGCGATACCTGCAGCAGTGAGGATCGTACAGACTGCAAAGTTTATCATTGCGATGCTTCCAAGACAGACATAAAATCTGTGATGCAGCCCTTTCTGGAGACTGTCCGCAAAAAACAGGATCGGGAGCGGACACAAAAGGATCATAACGAAGCACAGAGATCCGAGAGCGGAAGCGTTGGGGACCAGGAACTGACGGAGCTTGGATTCACCCAGCATCCAGACGGCGCCCATAACCATGCACCATCCAAGATATTCCGTGTCAAATCGTGTATGATAGACCAATCCCAGAGCGAAACTGAACAGGATCGTGACGATTCCGGCAAACAGGATAAAAAAAGCAATGTAGGTTTCCAGTCCGTATCTGCTGAAAATATATATCCAGATATCTGCCTTGTTTCCGCAGTAAACAGGATTGACAACTCCGGTGTAATTGGAGGTGTAGGTGGTCAGTTCAATACGGAGCTCTTTGCCGGCATCGGAAGCATAAACCGGGCAGAAAACATAACGGCTGGCGGAGTTTTTGCCCACAAGCCTTGTTTTATGCGTGGAGTAGCTGGTCCTGAGGTTGTCCCCTACATAAAAATCCACATCCTGCAAGGAAGAACGGATGGCAAAGCAGGTATCTGTAAGATCATCGGGAAGCTGGATGGTGAGGACCATCGTGTCACCGACGGGAACCTTGTAGGTGCCCGGAACGGAGATTTCCTGGGTGGTTCCATCCGGTTTCTGCCAGGTAACGGTACCGGAATAGATCACAGAGGCTGCTGAGGTGTCGGAAGAACGTTCATTCGCACCAAAGATCTGCATAAAAATGAACCAGCCAAGGATGGCGAACATCAGAATATAAAAGAAATATCTTTTTCCCTGGTTAAAGGTTTCTGTTTTTTCTTTCATGGCAATATGCCTCCTTGTAATGGGAAAGGAGTGTTTTGTAAATTGAAAAACTCCTTTAGATCGATTATACCAGACCGGAGTGGAAAAATCAGTATAAACAGACTAAGACGGGTAATTTGGTAAGATTTTACC
>NZ_JBCLNI010000050.1:0-13153 GCF_039062885.1 Blautia sp. 2227st1_G12_2227SCRN_220401
CCGCCCATGGCTACTGCCGGATGGATTTTATTTGTATCTGTATCATCGCCATATTTTTTCAGAAGAATATAAGCACCTGCACAGGTAAAGAAATATCCGAACGCAGTACCTACGGAACACATATCTACAACCCAGCCGATCACTTCTCTGCCGAAAAATGGGCAGATACAGCAGATGATCATGGTAAACCCAACACATATGGACGGAGTTTTATGCTCCGGATGAACCTTTTCAAAAGCTGACGGAAGCATTTTTGCTCTTGCCATACCAAATAAAAGACGGCTGGATGTCATAAAGAATCCGTTCATACCGGTAAAAATCCCCATGCACACTGCCAGTGCCACAAAGCACACACCAACTTTTCCCATTGCAAGATCAAGAACTGCACCTGTATGCCATTTTACAAGAGTTCCATTCGCATCTGTCATAGTCAGAACCTGCTGCCAGGGAACAACACAATCTGTCACCAGTGCCATTGCACCATAGATCAAAGCACCTACGATCAATGCTGAAATGATCAGCATTTTGCACTTCTGTGGTGGAAAATCATATTCTTCTGCCGCCTGTGGAATACAGTCAAATCCTACATAAAGGAACGGAGCCAATGCCAGGATAGATACAAAACCGCTTCCAAGAGACTTGCCTTCGGCTCCGTATGCCGGCTGCAGATTTGAAGCATCAAAATGTCCTGTTGCGATCACACCAATGACTGATACAACAACCGCTGCACACATGATAAGGACCATCGCAAGCTGAAGATTTCCTACAGATTTCGCACCTTTGTAATTCATGATCCCGAAAAGTATGATAAAGAACAGGGATAATCCGACTTCACCCATATATACATCATATCCTGCAATTGTATACAGGTAACCTCTGTTAAAGACTCCAGGAAAAATATAGGATGCCAATACCGGAAGTGCCGTTGCATTCAAAGCTACAATAGACAGATATCCAAGCGACAGCATCCATCCGCATATGTACGAAGCAGTTCTTCCAAAGCCTTTATATGCATAGGCAAATTCACCACCCGCTACCGGGAATTTTGCGATCATATAAGAATAGCTGTAGCCTACCACGATCATTAAAAGACCGCCTGCCAGAAATCCCAGAAACAGCGGGAGCGGTCCACCTGCACGTTCTGTCCAGAGACCACCCTGTATAAAACATCCCCATCCAATGATGGAACCGACTGCAACTGCCCAGATCGAACCAGGTCCCATGGATTTTTTTAATTTTGTTCTTTTATTTCTTTCACCCATATATATCCTCCTGCTTCATCAATCATATCATTCATCATCATCTTCTCTGGTTTCTTCACTGATCGTATATGCCTCACTGATATCGGAAACAAAAATTTTTCCATCACCATAATGTCCATACTGCCCACTCTTTGCACTGTTAATGATAATATCTACAACCTCATCTTTTTCTTTGTCCCCAACAGTAATATACAGCATGTTTTTTGCCATTTCCTGATAAAGGACATCCCCTACTTGAATTCCTTTTTCCTTACCTCTTCCTGAAATTGCCCATTTTGAAAAAGCAAAATATCCTTCCTGCTCCAGTGCTTTGATGACGTCCATCACTTTCTCAGGTCTTACGATTGCTGTGATCAGTTTCATAATCCTTCATCTCCCATCCATAAATACAAAAAGAGCCCAGATACCAAAGTATCCGGACTCCATCGTCTCTCTCTATATTATCATTATTTTTTTCAATATTCAATCAAAATCTTTCACTTTCTGGCCAGATATCGATACATCTCATCCAGCATCTCGTCTGTGATCTCCACCGGATTGTTATAAAGGTTCGGATGTCTGCTGATACGAACCAGCTCCGCAATCTGATCATCATCAAGCTCCAGATCCTTCAGATCACACCGCAATCCCATTTTTTTCTTTAATTCAAGAACTGCATCCGCCATCTCTTCTGCATCTTTGAATCCAATCCTTCTGGCAAATTCCTCTACACGTTCACCACCTTCGCCTTTTGCATTGATTCTTATAAAATAATCCAGGGTCAGGCCACACGCCTCGCCATGCGGGATGTGATAAATATTGGTCAATGGAAATGAACACGCATGGGACGAAGTAGTTTTCGGTAAAGTAAACGCCAATCCTGCGATCAAAGATGCTTCGCACATTTTCTCCCTTGCTTCCTCATCATCTGGCTTCCTGTATGCTCTGTAAACATATTTGAATACCAGTTCTGCTGCATGCATCGCAAGTACATCACAGATCGGCTGATGACCTTTGCTCCAATAGCCTTCGATCGCATGGGAAAGAACATCAATTCCTGTTCCTGCCGTAACCTGCGGTGGCATTGTATAAGTAAGTTCCGGATCAATGATAGCTGCTGCCGGATAAAATCCCTCTGATACGATCGGCGCTTTTTTTCCATTTGCATGATCCGAAAGAACTGATACACAGGTCACTTCACTTCCTGTTCCTGCAGTCGTAGGAACTGCGATCAGTGGAAGATGTTTCTCCGGCATTGCTACTCCGGTTCCATGATACTTACGGATGGAATCCGAAGTCAGAGCTACACTGGCAGCTGCTTTGGCACAATCCATGGGACTGCCTCCACCCAGTGCTACCACAAATCCGATATTTTTCTGCCGGATCACTTCCGCACAGGCATCTACCTCTGCAACGTCCGGGTTTGGAGAAACATCTCCAAAAGAAGCAACGATCATTCCTTCTGACTCTTTTATGACCTTTTCGGCAAGACCGCTTTTAAAGAAAAACGGTCCTGCCACCAGAAGGCCTCTTTCGCAGCCAAGCTCTCTGGCTATTTCTTTGATTTCTTTTACTCTGCCTTTGCCGAAATGAATTTTTACCGGCTGTAGATAATCCCAGTTCATAGGCTACCTCCTGCTTTATCAGTCACAAAATTTTTCATCGACCATTGTAAGCACTTCATCAAGGATCGGGAGATACTCTTCCAGCTCCTCTTTCGTGATGATCAGTGGCGGACAGATTTCAATAAAGTTCTCACGTCCGAAGGTTGCAAAGCCACGTTTTTTTAATTCTGCAAATATCCACGGCATTACCGGTCCGGGTACGCCGTATTCCTGCATCGGTTCTCTGGTTTCTTTATTCTTGACTACTTCAAGTGCACCGAACAAACCGATACATCTTGCTTCACCAATACATTTATGCTTCTTTACCATCTCATCCATAAACGGAGCAACGATCTCGTGCATCTCAGCTACATGGCCCTCGATGTCGTGTTCTTTATAATATTTCATTGCTGCTACACCAGCCGCACATGCAAGTGTATGTCCACTGTAAGTAAGTCCGCACTGAAGAACATTTTCCTCAAAATACTCCGCAACCTTTTTACTTACAATACATCCGCCCAGCTGTACATAACCACAGGTAACACCTTTTGCAAATGTAATGATATCCGGTTTCATGTCGAAATTCATAAATGCAAACATTTTTCCTGTACGGTAAAATCCTGCCATAACCTCATCACAGATCAGAAGGATTCCATATTTGTCACAAAGTGCACGAACACCTTCCATATATCCGTCTGGAGGAAGAATGACACCGTTTGCACCTACTATAGACTCCATCAGGATCGCTGCCACATTTCCGGGGCCTTCATATCTGAGCTGCAGATCCAGCGCATCCAGATATTTTTTCGTTACCTCTGCATCATCAACTCCTTTTGTATATCCGTCACGATACATCTGAGGGTTCATAAAGTGTACGAACCCATTTGCACCACCGATCTCTGCTGCATATCTTCTCCAGTCACCAGAAGCATTGGATGCTCCAAGTGTAGCTCCATGATAGCTTCTGTAGCAGGAAAAGATCTTGGTTCTTCCGGTTACCATACGTGCCATTTTTATAGCATTCTCATTGGATTCTGCTCCACCATTTGTGAAGAAAACTCTCTTGTATGTATCTGCTCCTGCTGCTTCTACAAGCATTTTTGCCAGCATGCTCTTAGGCTCGGATGCATATGCCGGTGCCATGAAGCACATCTTATCAGCCTGTTCCTTGATCGCTTCAACGATCTCCGGAAGCTCATGTCCGAGGTTGGAACACACCAGAAGTGAAGCCATATCTGCATATTTTTTTCCATCATAATCGTAAAAATAAATTCCCTCAGCTCTTTCTACCGGTAAAGTATCTGCTCCTGATCTTGCCCATGACTGCATCACATAATCTTTGTGCATCTGTGCTACTTCTTTTCCTGTTAAACTCATAATAACTTCCTCCTCTTTATCTGTAATTCAGTTTTAAATATTGTTCATTTTTGCGGTAAACAAACTTATTATTTGTTGTAGAATAAGAAAAGCGCCCGGCCCACATTCATTTGTGAACCAGACGCCTTTGTCTTATCTGAGTCATATATTACTCTCGACACTGGCTGTCTGCAATAGACATCTATCCAATTATTTTTGTGCTGCAGCACAATCGTTATTATTCTGCTGCCGCATTTTCCTTTTACATTTCATTCATCTGATATAACAGGAAACCCAGCCTCAGCTGAAAACGCACATCAAAATCAGAAAGATTTTTTCCAAGTATCTCAGCAGCCTTTCCAAGCTTATAATTAATTGTATTTCGATGTACGATCAATTCCTGTGACGCACTTTTGACACTGCAGTCGTTAGCCAGGTAGCACTGAAGTACTCTGACCAGATCTGAGTGGTTCATCTCATCATATTCATACAATGGAGCTACTGTATCTGCCAGATATTCTTTTATTGCTTCCTTATCTGTAAGTGTGAGCAGTACCCTGTAAATCCCAAGATCTTTGTAAAAAATAATCTTTCCGCCATCTGTGCTTTGCTCGCCCGGAACCTGACAGACACATAGTAGATCAGACATTTTTTCCGCAAACTGATAGCTCTTATAAATCTGCCTGATCCCGGAAATCTGCTTACTTACACTTACAAAAATCTGTTCCTTCTGACATACCATCCTGCATAGTATCTGAAAAATCCTCTCTGTAGTTTTTCTGCATGCTTCATCAGAATAATCACACAAAACCAGAAGGATCTGCTTATCCTGGGCACAACACAAAATCCCATTATAATTACAGCGGATATGACTGCTCAGTTTAGATAAAATCTGCTCTAGCCTTGTTCCTGTTACACGATCATTGTCTTCCAGAACACACACATTCACAACCGTATATGCACTGTCTGTAAAATACCCTTTTCTCATCAGTGCCGAAACATACAGTTCTTCCTGGGACGGACATAAAAAGGCATTGTTCAGTGCCGTCGCAACCTCAATTGCGTTCTCCTGCTCTTTTGTTATTGCAAAACATATGATCCGCATGATTTCAGCCATTCGAACCCTCCACGGTACTTCAAATACCGGGAATCCCTTTTCATTTGCAAAATCAATAACATCCTGTCCGATCTCACTGATATAAGGCCCTATATTGATCACGATTCCACTGGCTTTGTTTCGCCATACTTCCTTTACCAGACGAAGAAGAGTCAGATTTTCATTCAATCCTAATCCAGTTGTAAAAGTAAGCTCCTGTCCCTGCAGAAATGCAGAAATCGTGTCGCTGTCTACCATATGAGTCCATGACACTTCATGATCTAGTCCTGTCTCACCTGCTACCAGCTTCATCTCCAGATGCTGTACCTGTTTTATGATCTCACGCAATGTTACTGCCATATTTATACACCTTTCTCCACCGCAGCTTCCTGTGATCAACTACATCAGACGATCAAAGATACTCCAGATATCAGAAGCAGTATATAAGTCAGATTCAGAAATACCTTCTGAGATACTTTACATACCAGCTTTTTACCTAACCATGTAGCTATAAGTAATGGCAGGATACTGATACAGATCAGTCGAATATCTGCCGTTCCAACCAGGCCGCTCCTGAACTGGGTAACCATCAGAAAAAAATTCAGCACCACCCATACAGGGGCCACTGTCGCACGAAATTCTTCTTTTTCTTTCAGTACCTGTGTTGCATAGATCACAAGTAAAGCCCCTCCTGATACAAACATACCATGAATTATCCCTGCCAGGATCAGAACTATCCACAAAATGAGATCCGGAAGTTTTTTCTCTGTATGAATGCACAGATTCTTTAATGCAACTACGACGATTATGATTCCATATATTGTCAGAAGAATATTTTCAGATTTCACGATCCGGCAGATCTGTATCCCTGCAAACATTCCAACCAACATGACCGCAGACATCTTAAGCAATTCTTTCCAGTTTATATGTCGATATCCGGTCACTGCGATCATCAGTCCGGACAGCCAGGCCATAACATTCAGGACCACCTTTGCATGATCCAGCCCAAGCAAATAAACGGAAGGCGGCATCGCCAATACCGTACCGGCAAACCCTGTGATAGCCTGAATAACATTAGAAACAAACAATACAAGCAAAAATAACAATTCTTTCATAGAGCATTCTTCCTTTTCTGTATTATCTGTTTACCGCACACTCTTTATCACTGCTGATAAAATAAAAAGACGCTTTGCAATAATGACTGCAAAACGTCTTTGTTTTTCTACACTCTCGATTTTAGCACGCTAAAAAGCAAAAGTCAACAGTTGCCTTTCTCCATTACCTTGACACATTCTTTTGTATTATTATTTTTTGCTATTTTTCTTAATGACAGCTATGGCTTCCACATCCATGTTCGCCACATGTATGTCCTTCCCCGTGGCTGTGCTCGTGATGAGAACATTTCACATCCGGATTATACTCCAGTGTTTCATTGATAAAAGCTTCTACTGCTTCATCCGCATCTCCGGAAACTCCTCCGAAAAGCTTAATGCCGGCTGCCGCTAACGCTGTCTGTGCGCCGCCTCCGATTCCGCCACAGATCAAAACATCTGCATTCAATGCTTTAAGAACTCCTGCCAATGCGCCATGTCCGCTTCCATTGGTATCTACTACTTCTGAATGTACTACTTTTCCTTCCTCTACATCGTAAATCTTAAATGTCTCTGTGTGTCCAAAGTGCTGGAAAATCTGTCCATTTTCATACGTTACTGCTATTCTCATAATACCTTCTCCTTTTTCTGCTGCATATTTTTGATGAAGCTCCTGCTTATAACATCCTCCAAGCCTACAGTTACCGCTCTGACCATCACAGATTTTGAAATCTCCACCTTCAATTTTAAGCGGATATCCATCAATGAGTGCATCTGCTATTTTCTTCCTGGCAATCTCATAAATTCGTTGAACGGTTGTTCTTGCGACTTGCATAGATGCTGCGCACTGCTCCTGACTATAACCTTTCTTGTCCAAAAGACGGATGGTTTCATACTCATCTACCGTCAGAACAATAGGTGTTTTTTTCTCAGTATCATCTGCCGGAAAGAATTCTAAAACATTGGGGAAATGGCAAACTTTTCTGCATTTTACTGGTCTCGGCATAAACTGCTCCTTTCTTGCTTTTCTTATATAATAGTTCTATAAAAGGCATATGTCAATAACATTTTTGACATATGTCCATATAGCTCAGCTAATAGTATTATATACAGCATAAACTTCTCCTCACGACACATATATTTCGATGTTTTCCGCAAATCAACTATTGATAATGGAATAGAAAAAACAGTCTGTCATAACAGAAATTAATCCCATCAAAACAGACTGTTCTTTTTCCTTTACAAATATTACATTAATGAGGTTCCTGCCTCATGCTCATAGAATCTCTTTATTATCACCTGCACCGGTTTCTCACATATTTCATAACTGTCGTCCTTCCATGCCTCGGAAGCAGAAGGCAGCTTTGGTGCCTACTCCCATAAAGCAAAACCACGAAGCCATGGTCGTTTCTTACAGGCCTCAAACATTGCACGATACCATTCACACTGTTCTTCCAGGCGAAGTTCTCCCTGCAATCCCCAGTTATTCGGAATCATCCCGGAACCTTCTCGCGACATACATCCCACTTCGGCAAAGAAAAATGGTTTCTTATATTTTAAGACTGTTTTTTCGATACGATCCAGTTCCTGCTCCCATTGATCAATCGGATAATATCCGCTGGAAGAGATCACATCGACACAGTCCCACCAGGATACATGATCTTCCTGATATTTGTCCGTGTTATAAGACACCAGTCCATGATATTCCATTATTTTTCGTCTTCTCTGCTCATCCAGCGTGCCCACGCTGCAAGGCCTGCAACATGCTTCACTTCCCCTGTTGCCACAAGCGTCTGGAATTCTTTTACTGAAACCTCATGAAGCTTCAATACTTCTGCCGGACCCAATGATTCTTCTCCAGATTTTCCACATCAGATCGCAAAAAGATGGATCTTCATATCCGGTCTCTTCTTTTTATAATTCGACTCCTTTTGTCTCTATCACGTGTTTATACCAGAATGCTGAATCTTTCATAATTCTCTGCTGGTTCCTGTAGTCTACATATACAAGTCCAAATCTGTCTGAGTAACCCTTTGCCCATTCAAAATTATCCATCAAAGACCACTGGAAATATCCTCTGATATCTACTTCCTCTGCTACCTTTTTCAGTTCCTGTAAATATCTTGCAAGAAAATCAATTCTGTTTGGATCATGCACTTTTCCATCTAATGAGATCACATCATGACAGGATAATCCGTTCTCTGTGATATAAATTGGCTTGTGATATCTTTCATATAAGAACTTCGGTCCCCAACGCAGACATTCCGGTGTTACCGGCCATTGGATCGCAGTCTTTGGAAAACCTTCATACCGGCAAACCTCCTGCGGTTTCCCGTCTTCTCCCATACGGAAGCATCTTCCATTATAAATATTCTGTCCATAGATATCGATTGGTTCTGAAATCAGACGCATATCTTCCTCTGTGATTTTCGGAAGATATTTTTCATAACGTTCCAATCCCTCTTCCGGATAATGTCCAAACAAAACAGGATCTGACCACCAGGACACATTCCATGTCCAGTTACTGTCATCCTCCTGAAGAGAAAAATATGCCTTTCTTGCAGCCTCGATATCTTCCGGCCGATCTGTTTCCGGATAACAGACAGATGATGTCGGTGCATATCCGATCGTCAGTTTCTGTTTTCCATAAGTACGGAGCATCTGTACCGCTCTTCCATGTGCTTTCAAGGCATTGTGTGCCATTTCAAAGGTATCTCTCATGGGTGCTTTTACTCCCGGTGCATGTTCTCCGGTAAGAAAGCCAAGTCCGACAAAGCACTGTGGTTCATTCAATGTAAAGAAATGACTTACCCTGTCACTGAATCTTTCTGCAACAAGCTTCGCATATTCTCCAAACCATTCCACGATCTGCGGATTCATCCATCCGCCTCTTTTATAGATTTCATATGGAAGTTCCCAGTGATACAAAGTAATATATGGTTCGATCTTATTTTCCACAAGCTCGTCGATCAGATGGTTATAGAACTCAATACCTTTCTCATTCACTCTTCCAAATCCATCTGGTAAAACCCGTGACCAGTCGATGGAAAAGCGATAAGCTTTCAGGCCCATTTCTTTCATTAACTGAACATCTTCTTTATATCTGTGATAATGGTCGCATGCCACTTCGCCGGTGTGACCGGAATATACTTTCCCAGGTTCTTTTGTATACACATCCCAGATGTGCTCACCTTTGCCATCTTCTTTTACTGCACCTTCGATCTGATACGCACTTGTTGCTGCTCCCCAGATGAAATCCTTAGGGAATCCTACATTCTTTCCATTTTCTTTTCCCATATTTTTCTCCTATTGTTTAACTTCTCTTATTATTTCCATTCCTCAATTCCCAGATTCTCTATATAATCAGCAAGTTCTCTCGCCATCTCATAGGTCTCCGGAATTCTGAGATGTCCCGGAGTTACTGCTCCATTTCTCTTAATAATTTTCAAAAATATTTCAAAAATCATTCAAAAAAACTTTCATATATATCGCGTGGAACATATGGATATAAGTCTGCCGTTTCTAGCTGGCATTCCATCACATTTATCTTAACTTTTTCTTTTTCAATAAAACCCTGCTTGTGTAAAAGTTCCATTAACTTATTACCATTTATCAGTTTTACTTCCACCTCTTCAGCGTAAGAAATAGCTGCACCGGAAAAATCACTTGTTGTTATAAAAATCATTTTATCTGCTAATACAACATTATTTGCCCCTACAAGTTTCTGGATATTGGGACGCCCAACTTTATGTCCTATTGAATAGCATTTACATTCAACAATCGTTTTTTCTCCCCCTCTGGTAAGTGATATATCATAACCTCCGTCATTTGTCGGGGGAGTTAGTTTAGCTATATACCCTAAACTTTCAAATAATTCCGAGCATAATCCCTCAAAATCAGTTGGTTTCTCCGAATAATAATCAACGATTTTTTGAATATCACTATTACACGCAAATGTCTCTTTCTTCTTTAAAAGGTCGGCACGTTTTATTCTTTCTTCTTTACATAAATCTATTGCAATGCCTTGCAAACGCAATTTTTTGACTACTCCAACTAACTCATATGGTCTTTTTGTAAAAACCAAATAGTTTTCAACATATAATTTACTTCTCTTCCATATGATATAGTTTTTCTTTACTCTCCTGTCTGCTGTACCGTCCTTTTTACTTACAGACCAATAAGGATAATTTAGATAATAATAGTTTTCCCCTTTCTCATTTGATTTCTTTCTTATCTTTATGCTTCTCGGCAATTTTCCTATTCCATATAATTTTGAAAAATTTCTCTTTATTACAAAATCAAATATACTTTTAAAAATGTATATACTTCCTGCTGTTCCCAGTGCAAAAATAAATATTGAGATAAAATCTCGTTCCATTTTTATCTTGATAACCTTTTATTAGTATTTTCTATATGAATTCTACCACATTTAACTAATCTTGAAAATCTCATAGGTTTCAAAATGCACTCGCTGATTATTTCGCATCAGGAGCACCGGACGTGTGAAAAAACGAGAGTTTTTTCATGCGTCCTTTTGCTTATGGTTATAATAATAGTTATATTACATAAAAAAGTGTATAACTCCCCTTACCACATAAGAAAAGCTATTATGGAATCCTATGCGGCAGTTGTTGCTTTTTTCTGTTTGTTGTAATATTTATAAAGATTGTGTCCAATAGAAACAAGAAATACTTCGAGCAGTACAGATTTTATTCCTCTTCGGACAATCCTTTTGTACCAACGGTCGTTTTTTATGATACCAAATGTACCTTCTGCCTGGATGGATCTGTTCATCCTCAGAAGTGCTCCCTGGATACTTTCGAGATTTTCAATCACTTCCTGATGCATTGCTGTAAGTTCGCGGTTGATCCGAACAGTACGGTTTGGTGCTAGAATATAAATAGTACAAGCCAAAATGAGAAATTCCAAATACACATAAGCATGATACAATAGAGGCATGCTGAAGGAGGATCTCATATGGCAAAGCAACATGACAAACAATTTAAACTTGATGCCGGATATGGTTCTTACAATAATTACATCTTCTGTGAGCAGCATGGAATGAAAAAATATATGAAGTTCCCCATGTTCAAGAAAGAGACTACAGACAAGAAGTATCATGAAGATCCATTTCGTGCAGTAAATTTTCCAATCGGGAAAGACGGGATCATGCGTTGCCTAAACGGGAAAAATTTTATCTTCAATATCGAAAAAACGTAAAGGGGAACAAGTATGGGCGTCAGGAAGAAGTGTATCAGTGTGAAGATTGCTCCGGCTGTCCATACGCAGAACAATGTAAAAAGACAGATAAAAACTGGTGCTAGAATATAAATAGTACAAGTCAAAATGAGAATCCCTAATTACAAATTTTATGGTACTATGTAGTTACCGCCCTGAAGGAGGATCTCATTATGGCAAAGCACTATGACAAACAATTTAAATTGGATTCAATCCAATATTATCATGATCACAGAGAATTAGGATTGCAGGGTTGCGCTTCAAATTTAGGAATCAGTCATCAGACACTGTCTCGCTGGCAGAAAGAACTGCGTGACACCGGAGACATTGAGAGCCGTGGTTCCGGCAACTATGCTTCTGATGAAGCAAAGGAAATTGCACGTTTAAAGCGTAAACTACGTGATGCACAGGATGCACTTGATGTATTAAAAAAAGCCATCAACATTCTGGGAAAATGACGGAAGCCATTTACCTCGAAGTTACTGAGAAGGCAGAAGCAGCCCGCAAGTCTAAACGCCGTGTTTCTGTCTCCGGAATGTTGAAAATACTTGGCGTTTCACGTTCTGGCTATCGCGCATGGCTGAAACATGTTCCCTCCAATGCTGAAAAGCGTCGGGAATCAGTAAAAACCAAAATCAAGGATATTTACGACAAATCTAAACAGAATTACGGTGCTCCCAAAATCACACAAGTG
Organism: Blautia sp. 2227st1_G12_2227SCRN_220401; assembly: GCF_039062885.1. NCBI lineage: Bacteria > Bacillati > Bacillota > Clostridia > Lachnospirales > Lachnospiraceae > Blautia > Blautia sp. 2227st1_G12_2227SCRN_220401. The sequence goes on from NZ_JBCLNI010000050.1 coordinate 12,321, forward strand.
TTGTGCAAAACAGGAGAAACTATTTCCGAGCGTACTGTTGGGCAGTACATGAAACAAATGGGCATTAAGGCTCAGTGGGTAAAGCCGTGGACAATCACCACAAGAGACTCCGATTTCAGAACAAACTTCAAAACATCCTTGATGAACAATTTAATCCAGAACGACCAAATGCAGTTTGGTGTTCTGACATTACCTATATCTGGACGATAGATGGCTTCGTCTATTTGACCAGTATTATGGATTTATATTCCAGGAAAATCATTGCCTGGACGCTGTCAAATACATTAGAGGTGTCCTGCGTGATTGAAACAATAAACAAAGCTAAGGCAAGACGAAAAATCGAAGAACCATTGATTATGCATTCCGATCGCGGTGTACAGTATGTTTCAAAGGAATACAGACGTATCACTGCAAACATGCAGTGCAGTTATTCTAAAAAGGCTTATCCATGGGATAATGCCTGCATTGAATCATTTCATTCACTGATCAAACGCGAGTGGCTGAATCGCTTCAAAATTCGCGATTATAATCATGCATATCGATTGGTATTCGAATATCTGGAGGCATTCTACAACACAAAGCGGATCCATAGTCATTGCGATTACATGTCACCAAATGACTACGAAGAACTATATCGTAGAATGCAACAGGACGAAGAGCCAATGGTAAGTTAAGATGGGAGAGACTCAGATGGGAAAACCTCATTTTAACTTGTACGAAATCTTGACATAGAACCATGGTTCTGCATTCCGGCAGGGGAGTATCCCAAAGTTTGTGTAAACCTTCAAACTGATGTAAGATAGAATTACTCAGTTTGGAGGTTTATTTTATGG
>NZ_JBCLNI010000051.1:0-10929 GCF_039062885.1 Blautia sp. 2227st1_G12_2227SCRN_220401
CAGTTCATGGCTAATTAGTTGGAACAAAAAACGAAAGGAAAAGCACAATCCAGACGGTATCAGCGGCAGGCTACAAGAATAAATTGTGATTTCACAAGATTGGTGCTATAATAAGAGAAAAGTTCCTGCCGGGGCAGCCGCCCCGGTGGTATAGATAGAAAGGCAGGAAAACAATATGCACATCAGCTATAAGCCACTCTGGCACACACTGTTAGAGCGTGATATGAGAAAAGAGGATTTAAGGCTTGCCGCTGGTATGACAACAAATATGATTGCCAACATGAGCAAAGAGGGAAAGCACATCAGCATGGATACATTAGCCCGTATCTGCGAAACGCTGAATTGTGAGATTACCGATGTGATTGAGTTAGTACCAGACGAGCCTGCTTCCACAGGAGGTAAGGAACATGAGCGAATTGAAACCAAGAATAACGGAAAACGGAATTGATTATATCCTTGTCGGAGATTATTACATCCCGGACTTGAAACTGCCGGAGGAACACCGCCCTATCGGAAAGTACGGACGGATGCACCGGGAATATTTAAGGGAAGTCCACCCAGCCAGATTGAATACATTGATACTGACCGGGGAATTGTGGACATATCTTGCAGACCTGAACGAACAGGCACAGGAACGGTTAGACACCATCATGGAGCAGATGAAAACTGCCGAGGGCGTAACCGAGGAATTGAAGCGTACCCACCAAATGGAATGGGTGCAGCGTTGCAATAACATTCATAACCGGGCAGAAGAAATTGTTTTGCATGAGATGATTTATTCATAACGGGAGCAATTAAATCGGAGGTATATAAGATGATTGAAATTGTATTTGGTGAAAGTGCCTGTGGAAGTTTGAAAATTGCCCAAACTTACGGCAAGGGAAAGTATAGAGGAAGTGCTGTTTCAATATTTATGAGGCATGAAGACGGGAGTGTTCCATCTTCAGATGAAATGAAAAAAGCACAGCTTCAAGCACAGGAACAAGAACGCATTGCTTGGGAGAATGCTATTCCATTGGGAGGCAAGAGCTGTGATGTTTATTGTTTTGATATGGCTCTTAGTGTGGGAGATATTTCTGATAATGGAATTGGCGAACAGCGGAAAAATGTTTTCAAGAAAATGCTGTCTGTCTGCTTTGTAGAGGATTTAGATTATCAGGTTGAAGAAAAAATACAGAAAATTAAAACTACATTGACCTCAGTGATTGAACGATATGTAGCTGGGGAAGAAATTCGCATTTGGTATAGCTATAATCCAGATGAGCTTTGTGGTATGTATTGGCTTATGAAACAACTTCAACCCTTAAACTGCCAGACAACAATTTATTTGGTTAAGTTACCTACATGGGAATATGGAAAAGAAAATACTATGACATCCAAAATAGCATGGGGCGAGGTCTCTCCTGGCGAATGGGGAAACTATATAACTCTACAAGAGAAAGCTAATCCTGTATTTCTTTCAGCTTGTGCTATGAAATGGAATCAACTTCAAAATGAAAATGCACCTTTGCGTGCAATGTTAAATGGTAAATTGCAAAGCGTTTCAGAAGATATATATGATAGTTTCATTCTTCGTGAAATTGCGGAACAGCCAGAGCAATTCAAAATGGCTATTGTCATAGGTAATGTTTTAGGAAAATATCAACTTGGAATTAGTGATGTATGGATTTCCAATCGCATTGATAAAATGCTTGAAGATGGTGTGTTGGAAATTATACAGGACGCACCAAAGGGAGAAACAAATTATCGCCGAATATTAAGAAAACGAATGAAGTAATAACCACAGCACAAACCGCTGCTACATGGAATCCAACAAACCATGCAACAGCGGTTTTCCTTTACCGTTTTTTCCTCTGGTTGATAGGCGTTCCCGTTTTCTTTGATTTTTGGAGAATCCGAATAAGCCAGCGAAATTCTTCATCTGACAGATTTTTATAGTTGATACCGAGCTGCTTGCAGTAAAGCACTGCCAGTTTTTCCAAACGGCTGCCCTTGAAATTTTCGACCGCTTCCAGATTTTCTTTCAGTTCATTGGCAACAGTGGTCTGGGGCGCACTCTCACTATCCTTTTTATGGGTTTCCCGAATATCCCGGATAATCAGGTTTAGGTCATCCAGAACCATGTGGCTGAAATATTCATCATCACTGATATGGGCGGCTTGCAGCACTTTCAAATGTGGGTCATCTTCGCCAGGGCGATACCGTTCTATGATTTCATGTCGGACAGTATCGACAAGGGTGTTGAGGTTTTGAATCTGCATGGTGGCAATCCCATCCACATAAATCTCAATGTCCGCAAGAAACTTGATAAAGTCCTTATGGGTGGCAAGTTCGCAGAGCAGACGGTTGTTGATCCGACCGCTTTTCAGAAGTGCAACCATTTCATCGTTCAAATGCAGCTCCGTCAGTGGCGTGTTGATCTGCTCCCTGTTCTCTGTCCGGCACAGCAGATAATCGACGGAAACCCCATAGAAGTCTGCCAGCGTGATAAGGTTGCCATGATTGATTTCCTTATAATCTTCTTTTTCATAACTGCCAAGGGCTGATTTAGAAATACCCGTTAGTTTTGATAGTTCTTCCAGATTTAAGCCTTTGTCCTTGCGGAGTTCCCAAAGGCGTTCCTGTATGCTTGTTGCTCCTTTCATGGGCACACGCTCCTTTCCAACGGTTTCATTGCTGCCGCTTAATTGGATTATATCACACTTTCCGCAATCGTGGAAATTTCCGCTTTTTACCCCTAATTCCTACTTTGTGGACATACGGCACAGGGTACAAAAATGTTCTATGATACAGGTAGTTCATCGATGGATTATTCCAATCGAATGACCAGCCTGTGTGGGATATGCTTCCCCGGCGATGTAGTGCCATGACTTTTGGCAGGGATGTGGAGGAACCCTGACCGAAACGAGCGTACCAAAGGGAGCGATACGCCGCTGTGAGATTCAGGGGAGGAACGACACCGGGGGGAACTGGCGAACTGACACCGAAATGATACCGAAACACGACAATCTGATAGGGGGATAGTCTACCCTATCGCTGATACTTCGGGAGATTTTAAGCGGCTCTATGGCTGTAATTTTGCCGAAAATCGCCCCGAAACCATACACGAAAACGGGAGGAAGCGCAATATGCCGAGAATGAGCAAAAAGAGGAAGCATGAGCTTTCCTTTTACCTCAATGACCGGGGGCGTGTCACTTACAACGAATTATGCCGGAAATGCCAGCATGGGTGCAAGCAGAGCTTCCGGGCGGTTGTGATTGACTGCCCCCGTTATTTATCCAAACGAGCAAAGAAAAAGGAGGAACACACCGAATGAATTTTGAATTTATGACGATAGACACACCATTGCCGCCCTGTATGCCATTTCCCAGAGCGTTGACAGGATTTCCAGTCAGCAGCACCGCAAAGGTCATGTACTGCCGGATGCTGGACGCTATGCTATCCAAAGGGCAGGAAGACGAGAACGGAATCCTGTTTGTCTGCTTCCCTGTCACAGCCATTGCCGCAGTCCTGTCCCGCAGTCCCATGACGGTCAAGCGTTCTCTGAATGAACTGGAAACCGCCGGACTTATCATGCGGGTGCGTCAGGGCGTTGGAGAACCCAACAGAATTTATGTGCTGATACCGGGAAAGGAGGACGCTGCCCTTGCCTGATACCTTAAAGCTGGAAAAGCTAAACCGGGAGCTGGAGAAAAGCGAAAAGAAACTGCGGAAAGCCATCAATGATGAAAAGGCATTGCAGCACCAGTTAAAGCAGCTTACCCGAAAGGAACGGACGCACCGGCTCTGCACTCGTGGCGGTATGCTGGAAAGTTTTCTGCAAGAGCCGGAACGCCTGACAGATGATGATGTCATGCTGTTGTTGAAACTCATTTTTCACAGACAGGATACGCAGGAACTATTGAAAAAACTGCTGGAACGGGAGAAGCCGGAAACCCCTTAGTTTACTAAGGGCGCAATTATACACCACCCAAAGGTTGGTGCATTGCGTTCTCCGAAGGCTCCTCGCCGGAGGGCTGTGATTTTCCGCAGTCAAGGTCTGCTCCAAATCATACAGGGGACGCTACGCTTCCCCTGCGCTGGCTGCCGCCAGCTACCCTTTTGTGGACTTGCCATCTGGGGACACCTTGCGCTGTAAGCTGTTCCCAGCCGACAAGTTTCATAAAATATGCTATCTTTTCGATAATCGATGAAGTATAATAAAGTCAGAAATAAATCAGGAATTTGAGGTCAAGGCTTAAACGGGAGGTTTATATGAAAAAATACCAATGTCCTTGCTGCGGATATTTTACCTATAATGTTCCGGCAAATGAAGATTGTGGGTATATCTGTCCCGTTTGTTTTTGGGAGAATGACCCGTTCATTGCTTCTGATAACGAATCAAGCGACTCTAATCATGGAATAACACTAAAAGAAGCAAAATTAAATTTCTCAACATTCGGAGCTTGTGAAAAAGAAATGTTATGTTATGTCCGACCACCAAGAGATGATGAAAAAGAAATTTCATAGTAGTGTGTAAAGGAGAATCAAATGAAGCATAAAAAGTTTTTGTTAATTGCACTGATATGTTTAATCGGTATAGGTATTAGCTTTCTTTTGTTTTCTGCTCATAGACCATTCAAAGATTTAGAGGCAGCAGATATTACTTCGGCAAGTGTTCGGTTATCGCCACCTGATACAACAATTCAGATAGTAGAAACAGAGGAATTAGTATCATATCTCAATGAGGTAGTTATTTACAATAAGGACAACTCATATACAGAATATGCCGGACAAGCAGTTATTTTCACTCTGTCTTTGGCAGATGGTTCTCAAGTGGAGATTATAGCATACAATCCATTTATTATAATTGACGGTATTGGTTATAAATGCAAATATGAACCTTGTGAAGCTCTTAATCATTATGCTAATGAGCTAATGACAAGAGAACCATAATTTTTAAGTGTACCATCTACCCATCGGGTCAACTTGTCCCGAACTTTTACAACTAAATATCCGCCGCCCTCACAGCGGCACACCGAGCAGGAAATCTGAAAAAGGTCTCCTGCTTTTTTTCTGCCCAAAATGAGGTGGTAAAACGCCACCCCATCCACCAACTACCGAAAGGAGGGACACGAAATGCCCTGTCCACACAACGAAATCTCGATTGTGCAGCGAAGCCAACAGCAGTCTGCGGTTGCCGCCGCTGCCTACCAGAGCGGCGAAAAGCTGTTCTGTGGATACGATCAGGAAATGAAGCACTACCCGGAAAAGCGTGGTATCGTCCACAATGAAATCTTGCTTCCGGCAAATGCCCCACGGTCGTATGCAGACCGCAATACCTTATGGAACGCCGCCGAAGCGGTGGAGAAGCAATGGAATTCCCAGCTTGCAAGGCGGTGGGTGCTTACCATCCCCAGAGAGATACCACCCGACCAGTATGCTGTCCTTGTCCGGGAGTTTTGTGAGCAGCAGTTTGTTTCCAAAGGCATGATTGCTGATTTTGCAATCCATGACCCCCATCCGCCGGGACACAATCCCCACGCCCATGTCATGCTCACTATGAGGGCAATGGACGAACATGGAAAATGGCTTCCCAAGAGCCGCAAGGTTTATGACCTTGACGAAAACGGGGAACGGATAAAACTTCCGTCCGGCAGATGGAAAAGCCACAAGGAGGATACGGTGGATTGGAACGACCAGAAGTATTGCGAAATCTGGCGGCATGAATGGGAGGTCATCCAGAACCGCTATCTGGAAGCCAATGACCGTCCGGAGCGTGTGGACTTGCGTTCCTATGCCAGACAGGGGCTTGATATTGTCCCCACTGTCCATGAGGGGGCTGCTGTCCGGCAGATGGAAAAGCGTGGTATCCAGACGAATATCGGAAACCTGAACCGGGAAATCAGAGCCGCCAACAGTCTGATGAAGTCCATCCGGCAGCTTATCCAAAACCTCAAAGGCTGGATTACCGAGCTGGGAGAAAAACGGAAAGAGCTGCTTGCACAAAAGGCGGCGGAGGAAGCGACACTTCTTCCCAATCTGCTGATGAAGTACATGGAGATACGAAAGGAAGAACGGAAGGACTGGACGAGGGCTGGACAGAACCGGGGGACTTCACAGGACTTAAAGGCAGTCAGCGAAGCCCTGTCCTATCTCCGGCAAAAGGGGCTTTCCACTGTGGAGGACTTGGAAGCCTTTCTGGAATCTTCCGGGAAATCAGCCGCAGATTACCGCAATCAGATGAAGCCAAAGGAAGCCCGCAGCAAAGTGATTGACGGGATTCTTGCCAGCCGGACAGACTGCAAGGAATGTAAGCCTGTCTATGAGAAGTACCAGAAGATATTTTTCAAGAAAACAAAGGAGAATTTCAAACAGGAACACCCGGAGGTTGCCCGGTATGCGAAAGCCGCCGCCTATCTTGCCAAGCACCCGGACGATAAGGACAGTACCCAAAAGGAGCTGCAAGAGGAGCAGGAAATGCTTCTTAGCGAAATCGCAGAGCTGAAAGTACCGCTGACCGAGGTACAGGAGGATTTGAAGAAGCTGCGGGACATCCGCTACTGGGTACGGAAAGCCACACCCGGCACAGAGGAAAGTAAAGAGCCGCCCAAGAAACAGCCTATCAAAGAAATCTTGCAGGATAAGACTGACGAGAAAAAAGCACAAAGAACCGCCCAAGAACAGACAAAACACAAACAACAGGATATGGAACTTTAACAGGCACTTGCCATTTTCAATCAGAGAATGTCAGGTGCTTTTCTTTTTTTCAAGGAGGGATAGATTTGAATGTATTTGAAGCTGTGAAGCAGTCCGTCACAACAAGACAGGCTGCGGAGCATTATGGAATCCATGTAGGTCGGAACGGGATGGCTTGCTGCCCGTTCCATCACGATAAAACCCCAAGCATGAAGCTGGATCGGCGTTACCACTGCTTCGGCTGCGGTGCGGATGGAGATGTGATTGATTTTGCCGCCGCCCTGTATGGGCTGGGAAAGAAAGAAGCCGCCGTACAACTGGCACAGGACTTCGGGCTTTCCTATGAGGACTGGAAGCCGCCGGGAAAGGCGAAAAAGCCCAAGCCCCGGCAGAAATCCCCGGAGGAACAGTTTCAGGAAGCAAAAAACCGCTGCTTCCGTATTCTTGCCGACTATCGCCACCTGCTCCGGGCATGGAGAAAGGAATATGCCCCGCACTCCCCGGAGGAAGCCTTTCATCCCCGGTTTATAGAAGCCTTACAGAAGCAAGATCAAGTGGAATATCTGCTGGATGTGCTGCTGTTCGGGGAGACGGAGGAAAAAGCGGCTTTGATTACGGACTACGGAAAGGATGTGATACAGCTTGAACAACGAATGGCAGAGCTTGCAGCCGCAGACGCAGCAAGAACTAAAAAACACCATGAACGCCATGCAGCCACCCCAGAGCGTTGAGGAAATCAAGGCGGGGCTGGAAACTACCGAGAAAGGCGGTGTCCGTCAGAGCATACGGAACTGCCTGACCGTATTCCAGCGTGACCCGCTGCTTTCCGGGGCTATCGCATACAACATCCTAACTGACCGAAAGGACATCATAAAGCCCATCGGCTTCCACAGAGAAAGCACCGCCCTGAACGATACGGACATGAAGTATCTGCTTCTCTATCTGGAAGAAACCTACGGGCTTACCAATGAGAAAAAGATTGATAACGCCATCGGGATTGTGGCGAATGAAAACAAGTACCATCCCATCCGGGACTATCTCAATACCCTTGTGTGGGACGGGACAGAGCGAATCCGTTTCTGTCTGCGGCACTTTCTGGGGGCTGACGCAGACGATTACACCTATGAAGCGTTGAAGCTGTTCCTGCTGGGCGCTATCACACGAGCCTTTCAGCCGGGATGCAAGTTTGAAATCATGCTCTGTCTGGTAGGCGGTCAGGGGGCTGGCAAGTCCACATTCTTCCGTCTGCTGGCAGTCCGGGACGAGTGGTTCTCCGATGATTTGCGGAAGCTGGACGATGACAATGTGTACCGCAAGCTGCAAGGTCACTGGATGATCGAAATGTCGGAAATGATGGCAACCGCCAACGCCAAGAGCATTGAGGAAATCAAGTCGTTTTTAAGCCGGCAGAAAGAGGTTTACAAGATACCTTATGAAACCCACCCGGCAGACCGCCCCCGTCAGTGCGTGTTTGGCGGCACTTCCAATGCCCTTGACTTCCTGCCCCTTGACCGTTCCGGCAACCGCCGCTTTATCCCGGTCATGGTGTACCCGGAGCAAGCCGAGGTTCACATTTTGGAGGACGAAGCTGCTTCCAGAGCCTATATCGAGCAGATGTGGGCGGAAGCGATGGAGATTTACCGAAGCGGCAGGTTCAAGCTGGCTTTCAGCCCCGCCATGCAGCGGTATCTCAAAGAACACCAGCGGGATTTTATGCCGGAGGACACCAAAGCCGGGATGATACAGGCTTACCTTGATAAGTACACCGGGGAAACGGTCTGCTCCAAGCAGCTCTACAAGGAAGCCTTAAACCACACCTTTGATGAGCCGAAGCAATGGGAAATCCGGGAAATCAACGAGATAATGAACCAGTGCATTACCGGGTGGAACTACTTTTCCAATCCGAGGATGTTTGCGGAATACGGCAGACAAAAGGGCTGGGAGCGTGAAATCCCGGCAACGGACACCGACAACCCGCCCGAAAAATCTATGGACGGTTTTGTGGAGGTCACAGAGCAGATGGAGCTTCCATTCTGAAAATGACAGCCCGTTGCCGACTTCGTTGCTATCCCGTTGCCGAGCCGGTTGCCGGGGAAAATCCCTTATTTCCGGGCTTTTTCCCTCTCTGACAACCAAAACAACAGAAAAATAAAAGAAAAGTATAAATAGTAATCAACGCCAGATTGAGATTGTTTGCAAGGTCTTTTGAAGCCCGTTGCCGGACTTCGTTGCCGACCGTTCTCTGTCTGGCTATTTTCATGTATGGAGGATAACTGCCTATGGCGAAAAATAAGACCAAGATTGAAGTGACAACCGTATTTGACGGGGAACTGGACGCCACCGATGTGTTCGTCAGCCTGATTTCCCAGAAATACGGCAAAACAAATACAAAAGAATATCTTGCTAAAAAGAAAGATTTGAAGTATAATGAAGATGAGGTTCAACAGAGCCAGATACCGTCTGGATTGTGTGGGTAAATGGCTATGATGAACGAAATGGAATACAGAACAATCGGTTCAGCACTTGCCGGGGGCTATCGTGCGGCGGTCTATTGCAGGCTGTCAAAGGACGATGACCTGCAAGGCGAAAGTGCCAGTATCGCAAACCAGCGTGATATGCTGGAAAAATACTGCGAAAAGCAGGGATGGGAGGTTGTGGCAGTCTATCAGGACGATGGCTTCACAGGTCTTAATATGGAGCGTCCTGATTTACAGAGAATGTTGAGAGCCATTGAGCGCAGGCAAATCAACCTTGTCATCACGAAAGACCTCAGCCGACTGGGGCGTAACTATCTGCAAACCGGGCATTTGATTGAGGACTTTTTCCCAAGGAACGGTGTCCGCTATATCGCCATGAATGACGGTATCGACACCCTGCGTGATAACAACGATATTGCCCCGTTCAAGAATATCCTGAACGAGATGTACAGCAAGGATATTTCCAAGAAAGTCCATTCCTCTTATCTTCTGAAAGCGCAGAAAGGACAGTTTACCGGGTGTCTTGCCCCGTTTGGATATCGGAAAGACCCAGAGGACAAAAACCATCTGCTCATTGACGAGGAAACCGCCCCGATTGTGCGGCTGATTTTCGGATATGCCCTGAACGGTCATGGTCCGAACTATATCCGCAGACGGCTGGAGGAAGAAAAAATCCCCTGCCCCACATGGTGGAACCGGGAACGGGGGCTTCGCAATACCCGCACCAAATGGGAAAAGAAAGACCCGGAAAACGGGCGGTATATGTGGGACTTTTCCGTTATCAAAGACCTTTTGATGAATCCCGTTTACACTGGGGCGATTGCTTCCCAGAAAAAGGACTACCGTTTCAAAATCGGCACGATTGGGGAAAAGAAGCCGGAGGACTGGATTGTAGTGGAAGGACAGCATGAACCGCTGATTGACCGCATGAGCTTTGACATTGTGCAGAACAAGCTGAAATCCCGCCAGCGTCCGGGGCAGACCAATGAAATCAGCCTGTTTGCCGGACTGATAAAATGCGGCGAGTGTGGGAAGTCTCTGACGGTACGCTACACAAACGCAAAACATCCCCAGCAGATTTACTCCTGCAAGACCTACAATGCCTTTGGAAAGAACCACTGCACCCAGCACCGGATTGATTATGACACCCTTTACAGTCATGTGCTGCGGAAAATCCGGGAATGTGCCAGAGCTGCCCTGATGGACGGGAAAGCGGTTGCTGACCGCCTGACCAATACCTGTGAAGCCGAGCAGCGGGAACAGCGGGAAGCAATGGAACGCTCCCTTACAAGGGACGAGGAACGGATTGAGGTTCTGGACAAAATGGTAATGCGGCTTTATGAAGATATGATTGCAGGGCGTATCAGTGAGCAGAACTTCAACACCATGCTGGAAAAGACACAGACCGAGCAGACGGAACTTAAAACAAAAGTGTCCGAGGGCAGAAAGCGGCTGTCCGATGAAGTCCAGCTTGCCAATGACGCAAAACAATGGGTGGAAGCCATTCAGGAATATGCCAACATCACAGAGTTGGACGCAGCCACCCTCAACCGCTTAATCAAAGAAATCGTCGTGCATGAGCGCATTGACGAAGATAAAACAAGACACATTTCTATCGAAATTCATTTTAATCTCAAACCCATCCCGGAGGTGGAACAGGTCACTGCCTGACCTGTCCCGCCGGGACGGTTCTCTTAAAAACACCATATAGATTTTTTGTACGCCGCCGCCCGCCATCGAGCAGAGTTTTACACCTAATTGGGGATAAAACAG
>NZ_JBCLNI010000052.1:0-10857 GCF_039062885.1 Blautia sp. 2227st1_G12_2227SCRN_220401
AGACTGTGAACGGAATGTTCTGATATATAAAAAAGAGGGAGGATTTCAGTAATGGAATTCTTCCTTTTTTTGTTATATAATCAGGAGAACAGCAGGGAGAAATACTTTCCTGCAAAGAGAGGAGAAATAAATATGAAGGGAACCAGCTGCGAATACTGTGCAAACTATACATATGATGAAGAGTGTGACGAATATTATTGTGATGTCAATCTGGATGAGGATGAATATTATCGTTTTGTGAGCAGTGATTACAAGGAATGTCCGTATTATCGTTCCGGAGATGAATATAAGGTGGTACGTCATCAGATGTGATACAGAGTAACGGAAAAAATAGAGCAGAAAATAATGTGATAAGACAAATGCAGGTTTTCCACGAAAAGGAATGAGAGTTTTGTGGAAAATCTGCATTTTGATGTTTTGATATGTGCAAAAGGCTTCAAATTTGTAAAAATTGGCGTGTTTACATTTGAAAAAAATATCTTTATAATAAAAATATTGGTCTGACAGGTGGAACCTTTATACCATCCAGACGATGATAATGCTACAGGATTTTGTCTGAGACAAAATTTCGGGTAAGCGTCTGACAGACTTATAATAGATTTTTTGATTTGACGGAGGATGTGACAGATTGGATATTATAAAGAAATTCGGGGATATGGTGGGAGAGAGATCCATCAGGGATCCGGAAAAAGCACGAAAACTTCTTCTCACTGGATACCGGCTTCAGGAAAAACGTCTGCAGCTTTTTCCTGACAGGAAGCTTCCGGCTTCGGGACAGTATGTAGCCCGTGTAGTCATGCAGAATATTATCAAAGCCCTTGCAAAACCGGACGATACCGCGCTTGTGAGCATTTTTGTACCGGGAGAGCTTCTGACAGCAGCAGGGATCACTCCGTATTCCGTGGAGGCAATGTCCTGCTTCATCGCCGGAACCAGATGTGAGCAGGCATTTCTGGCACAGACGGAATCAGAGGGCTTTCCGGAAACCATGTGCTCCTATCACAGAGTTTTTTTGGGAGCGTCCATGACAGGATTGGTACCGAAGCCCAAATGTACCATCTACACAAACCTTGCCTGCGATGGAAACATGATGACGTTTCCTTATCTGAAACAGAAATATCAGATCCCGGGCTTTTATATTGACGTACCCTATGAAAAAAATCAGGATTCCATCAGCTATGTTGCAGATCAGCTCCGCGAGCTGAAGAAATTCCTGGAGGATGTAGGCGGGAAAAAAATCTCCGAGCAGTCGGTACAGCGTGCAGTTGCCAACAGCAATGAAGCGGCCTCCTATTACAGCAGCCAGCTTGCCCTCAGAAAGGATCACGATCCGGTGACTTCCCTGACAAATGAGCTGTATGCGATCTTTATGTGTCATCTTCTGGCGGGCTCAGAGGAATCCCTGAAATATACAAAAATGCTTCTTGAGGATGTGAAGAAGGCACCAAAGGGGGAAGGTCTTCATATTTTGTGGATGCATATGATGCCGTTTTTGCAGGAGCCGGTAAAGGATGTATTTAATTACAGCCAGAACGTGCATATCAGTGCCTGTGATTTTGTTGCAGACGGTTTTCAGCGGATGCAGGCCTCGGATCCTTATGAGGCCCTTGCGGAAAAAATGGTCAACTGCATTTACAACGGAAGTGTGAAGCAGAGGATCCGGCGTGCCCAGGAGCTGGCGAACCTTACAGAGGCAGACGGCGGGATCCTTTTTGCGCATTGGGGCTGCAAGGGAACCATCGGAGCTTCCAGCCTGATCAAAAATTCTCTGGAAAATGCAGGACTTCCAACCATGGTCCTGGACGGTGACGGCTGTAACCCGGCCAATTCCAGTGACGGCCAGGTATCCACACGACTTCAGGCATATCTGGAAATGCTGTCAGAAGGTAAGGAGGAAAAACGGTCATGATACATTACGTCTGTAAATATACACCGCTGGAGCTGTTTAAGGGCTTTGGCGAGGAATGTGCGGTTCTTGAGGAAATGCCGGAGAATTTTGAGCTTTCGGACCAGATCGCCCATGCTAATCTCTGCGGCTTCGGAAAATCTGTGATCCAGGCAGTGCTGGAGGGAAAGGTAGAGCAGCTTGTTCTTGTTAACTGCTGTGATTCCATGCGCCGTGTGTACGACATTGTGGAAAGTACCGGTAAATGTAAATTTCTGTACATGCTGGACATGCCTCATGAGGATAACGACTGTGAAAAGGTGAAGCTTGCCCAGGGCATCCACCGTCTGAAGAAAGCTTATGAGAAATTTTCGGGGAAAACCTTCGACAGAAGTGGATTTCTGAATGCTTTTTCCCATGAGCCTGTGGATAACGAGCCGTATATCGGTGTTCTGGGTGTCCGTGTCAGCGGCATCCTGGAAAAAATGATCCGGGATAATATCCGCATGGATGTGGAAAACCTGACCTGTACAGGTGGAAGACGTCTTGCAGTGATCCGTGAGGAGCTGGAAAAAATGGAAGACGATGCCATGTTCCTGGCTTATGCGGATGCACTTCTTTCACAGATGCCCTGCTTCCGTATGAACAACAGCACCCGAAGAAACCGGCTGTATCTGGATCCGAACCTGAAGGGGATCATTTATCATACTATTAAATTCTGCGACTATTACGGATTTGAGTATGCAAGCATCAAGCGTGATATCAAGGTTCCGCTTCTGAAGATCGAGACAGATTTTACAAGCCAGAGTGCAGGACAGCTCCTTACCAGAGTGCAAGCTTTTGCGGAGACCCTGGAAGGCTCTGAGGATATGGACCCATCAAAAGGAATCAGCGAGGAGATAAGGAAAAAAATGGAATCAGGAGTTTATTATGTGGCAGGGATCGACAGCGGTTCCACAAGTACGGATGTTGTGATCCTGGATAAAGACGGAAAAATTAAATCGACCATGATCATTCCCACAGGCGGCGGCGCTATGATGAGTGCAGAGAAGAGCCTGGAGATGGCCGTGGAAAAAGCAGGGATCAGGAAAGAAGATATCGTGCGTATCGTTACTACCGGATATGGACGTGCCTATATTGACAGTGGTGATGACAGTATCACAGAGATTACCTGTCACGCAAAGGGCGCCCATTATCTGAATCCGAATGTGCGTACAGTTATCGACATCGGCGGTCAGGATATCAAGGCGATCAGCATTGACGAGAACGGTGCGGTAAAAAATTTCCTGATGAACGATAAATGTGCAGCAGGAACCGGACGATTCCTGGAAATGATGGCCCGTACTCTTGGACTTTCCCTGGAGGAGATGAGTACCCGTGGTCTGGAGTGGAAAGAGAACGTAGTGATCTCAAGCATGTGTACTGTATTTGCAGAGTCCGAGGTAGTTTCCCTGGTTGCCCAGAATAAGGACGTGGCAGATATCATCCATGGTCTGAATGTATCTGTTGCTTCCAAGGTAGGAGCTCTTGCAGCCCGCCTTGGCAAAAAGAATCCGGGGGAATACATGATGACCGGTGGTGTTGCCAGAAATAAAGGTATCATCCAGGCATTGGAGGAGAAGCTGGGAGCGAAGCTTTATATCTGTGATGAGGCACAGCTTTGTGGTGCGCTTGGTGCGGCACTGTTTGCTTATGAGAAGTGTAATGCGGCACGGTGATCAGATCAGACAAGTTGCCTGCGCAGTAAATGCAGAGTGTGAATATCCTTTTGGTCAGGGGCGGCGTGCCCACTCACTGGGCGAACAGCCACAGTTCTTTCGGAAGTACCGGCTGAAGTGTGAGAGATTTGAAAATCCGCACAGCAGAGCCACCTGTTGAACAGGCAGAGCTTCGTTGGTGAGCAGATTTTTGGCTTTTTCCAGACGGAGCAGATTCAGGTCAGCATGAGGGGTGCTGTCAAAAAAATTCCGGTAACAGGAATAAAACTGACTTTTTTCGAGATTAGCCATGGCGCAGAGCTTTTCTGTTGTCCATGGCTTTTCGTAATTTGTAAGCATTTCCAGACGGATTTTTTGGAACAGGCTGCAGAGCTCCGAGTCTGAAGACTTGCTTGTATCTGTACTGCGGAGTTCCCGCGAGGCTGTGATCATCAGCTGGCAGAGCAGGGCATACTCGTAGTCCCGGGAAAAAACTTCTCTGTTCAGATATTCATGCTGCAGCTTCTGGATACAGTGATCGATCTCCTGGCAGTCACTGGGGTAAAAAATTTCGTTGCAGGGAAGTCCGAACCGTTTTGCCAGATTTTCTCCGCAGGAAAAATGGACATAACTGTTCCGGAATTTTCGCACAGCCTGATAATGCTGGGGATTTCCCGGAATATAAAAGATGCAGGCATTATCCCGGGTGACAGTAAGCTGACCGCCCAGATAAACCTTCATTGGTGTTTTAAATAAAAGAAAAAGAAAATCTCCGCTTCCCTCCGGTCGGAAAATCCTGTCGTAATCGGAGTTGGAACGGTTGTATTCGCAGAAATTTAAGGTGAAATCCATGAAAATGCTGCGCTCCTTTCATTACGTAGATCAGACAATCCGACTGTGGCATTGTAAAGAACTTTCTGTCTGGAAGTATAAAGTAAAGTGACAGAGGGACGTCCGTCTGGTAAGACTGTCTTTACGATAAATCTTACCGGAAAAAAAGTCAACTATTTCGGAAGATAATCACTGGTATGGATAGAACAGGATGGTAAAATGAAACATAGAAACGGTTGATTTCCGATCTGTCTGAGAGTGTGTGAGCGAACAGAGGCGTAAGAGCCTGTATATGGCGGAATCGGAAACAGAGTCCAATGCAGTGGCAGGCAGAAAATAATAATTTACAGGAGGATTTTTACAATGAAAAAAGCGCAGATCATCGTGGACAAATATTTCCTCACCGGAAAAACAGACAAAAGGATCTATGGTTCCTTTATAGAACATCTCGGACGTGCGGTTTATGAGGGGATTTATCAGGAAGGCAGCCCCCTTTCTGATGAGCAGGGATTTCGGAAGGATACTCTGGAACTGGTAAGGGAGCTTCAGGTACCGATCGTTCGTTATCCGGGCGGAAATTTTGTATCCGGATTCCGTTGGGAGGATAGTGTCGGGCCGAAAACTCAGCGTCCGTCCAGACCGGAGCTGGCCTGGGGTGTCATCGAGACAAACCAGTTTGGACTCAATGAGTTTGTGGACTGGTCCAGAAAAGCCGGCAGCGATGTGATGATGGCAGTAAACCTGGGAACAAGAGGACCGGAGGATGCGAAAAATCTTTTGGAATACTGTAACTTTAAGGGTGGTACCTATTACAGTGATCTCCGTAAAGCTCACGGCTATGAACAGCCGCATGATATCAAATTATGGTGTCTCGGAAACGAGATGGACGGTCCGTGGCAGATGGGACATAAAACTGCGGCAGAGTACGGAAGAGTTGCAGCAGAGACTGCCCGCCTGATGAAATTTATGGATCCGGAGGTTGAGACTGTTGCATGCGGAAGCTCCAGTCTGGAAATGCCTACCTTTGGCTCCTGGGAGTATACGGTTCTTGACGAGGCTTACGATCAGGTGGATTATCTTTCCCTGCATCAGTACTATGGAAATGCATCGGGAGACACTGCCGATTTTCTGGCAAGCTCCAAGGGCATGGATGATTTTATCTCAGGAGTGGTTTCCATCTGCGATGCTGTAAAAGCAAAGAAGCATGGAAAAAAACAGATCAATCTTTCCTTCGACGAGTGGAACGTATGGTACCACAGCAATGAACAGGATAAAAAACTGGAAAAATGGGTACAGGCGCCCCATCAGCTGGAGGATGTTTATAACTTTGAGGATGCACTTCTTGTGGGAAGCATGTTGATCACACTTCTCCGTCATGCAGATCGTGTAAAGATCGCCTGCATGGCACAGCTGGTAAATGTTATTGCGCCGATCATGACATCCGATACAGGCGCATGGCGTCAGACGATCTTTTATCCGTATATGCTGACAAGTGTGTTTGGAAGAGGAACCGTCCTTAATACACAGGTTCTCACACCTATATATGAAAGCAAGACTTATGGAGAAGCTCCATATCTGGATTCTGTGTGCGTCTGGGATGAGGAAAAGGATACGCTGACGATCTTTGCAGTGAATAAGAGTCTGGATGAGGATATGGAAGTTTCCTGTGACTTAAGACAGTTTGAGGGATATAAGATCGTAGAGCATATCGTGCTGAACAATGATGATCTTCAGGCAGTCAATACAGAGACGCAGCCCGAGAATGTAGTTCCTGTAAAAGCCAGTGCAGAGTGCTCAAAGCTGGACGGCGGAAAACTGGAAGCAGTTTTTGCAAAACACAGCTGGAATATGATCCGTCTTGCGAAATAAGGGCCGGTGAAGTATGGTAAAAGCAGTTACAGAAAATGTAAATCATGCAGGAAAGTCTCCGGCGGGAGTGCAAAGAGCAATAAGCAGTGGAGGTTTGACAACGGGATAGGTGTGTGCTATATTGAAAAACAGAAAAGAAAAGAGCCAGCGGGAGCTTGTGTGACAGGCTGAGAGGAAGATAGATCTTCGACCGTACCTGATTTGGGTAATGCCAACGGAGGGATTGTGATTTGAGAGCGTGTCTCCGTGGAGTTTGCCATGGGATGCGCTCTTTTCGGATGCAGGAATGGAACTGGAATGGTCTGACAATGTGGGGATGTGAAAGTGACAGAGACTGCATGTGGAGCTTCTGCGAAAGAGCGGGCAGGAAGGGGAGCGCCTTAATGTCTGGCAGGAGAGTGATATTCCGGAGGATTTTTCCGGAAGGATCATATAAGCGATGGGAATCCGTGTTTTCGGAGTGAGAGGAAGTAAGGGAACTTCGACCGCCAAAATCTAAGGGCAGACTGCAGCAGACGGGAAGCTTTTGCCCGGATCTGACAGGGCTCTGCCTGATATTTCAGGGAGGAAAAACACTATGGAAAAACAAAGGATGCACACGCTTCGTATGGTAATGCTGGCAATGATGGTTGCGATCGGTGTCGTTATTTCACCGATCCTGAGGATTGAGGGAATGTGCCCCACGGCGCATCTTGTCAATATCGTATGCTCGGTTCTGATGGGACCGTGGTATTCCCTTCTTTGTGCGACCATGATCAGCGTGATCCGTATGATGTTTATGGGAATCCCGCCACTTGCACTGACCGGTGCAGTATTTGGCGCATTTCTTTCAGGTGTGTTCTACAGACTTTCCAAAGGCAAGATCATCTGCGCGGTGATCGGTGAGATCTTTGGAACAGGTATCATCGGATCTATGGTTTCTTATCCGGTGATGGCATTCCTGATGGGAAGAGGCGGACTGACAGCATTTTATTATACGCCGATGTTCCTTGCAGCAACCACAATGGGAGGATGTGTTGCCTATATTTTCCTGAAGGCTCTGAGTAAAGCAGGTCTTCTGGTGAAATTCCAGGCAGCTTTGGGTTCAAAAACATATGAGACAAAGAATTTTACAACTGCGAAAGCGAATTAAAGAAGAAAAGCCGCTGATCCATTGCATCACCAATCCGATCTCGATCCATGATTGTGCCAACGTGGTCCTTGCAGTAGGTGCAAGGCCGATCATGGCGGAGCATCCGGCAGAGGTGACAGGTATTACGGCATCGGCTGGTGCGCTGATGCTGAATCTCGGGAATATTACCGATGCCAGGATCGAGTCAATGAAGCGTTCTATGAGAACAGCGATGGAAAATAAGATTCCGGTTCTTCTGGACCTGGTAGGGGTTGCCTGCAGTGATCTCAGGCTGGATCTGGCACGGGAGCTTTTAAGGATCGGTCATCCGGCAGTGCTGAAGGGAAATATGTCAGAGCTTCTGGCTGTTTCCGGGCTGCCGTCTCATGCGATCGGAATCGATGCGGGTGTCGAGGATGCTCTGACTGAGGAAAATATCGATGGAGTCAGTGAAGTGCTTAAGGCTTTTTCCAGAAATAATCAGGCAATCGTGCTGGCTACCGGAAAACAGGATTTTGTTACGGATGGTGAACGGGTTATTCTGGTACAAAATGGCAGTGCGGCGCTGTCCGGGATCACAGGAACCGGCTGTATGGTCGGTGCACTGACTGCGGCGTTTTTGCCGGGGTGCGAAGATAATATTGCGAAAGAGATGACGGATAGTATAGAGGCAGGTGTCTGGTCTGGCGTTGAGATGGAATTAAATGGGAGATCCGGGAATTATCTGGCTGCGGCAGTGCTTGGTACTGCACTTATGGGTATCGCCGGCGAGGAAGCGGAGAAGATTTCCCGCGGTCCGGGAAGCTTTCAGGTAAATCTGCTGGATGAGATCTATGGGCTTTCGGATCGACAGCTGCTGGATCTGTTGAAGATTGAAATGTACTGAAAAAGAGGGGATTAGGATGGATAGAAAAGATTTGGATGTAACGTTGTATCTGGTGACGGATAGTTCTTATCATACGGAGGAGTCTTTGCTTCGTACGGTTGAGGAGGCTTGTAAGGGTGGTGTGACTCTGGTCCAGCTTCGCGAGAAGAATAAGGGTGGACGGGAGTATCTGGATAAGGCTTTTAAGGTGAAGGAGATCACAGATCGTTACAATGTGCCACTGATCATTGATGATCGTGTGGATGTGGCGCTGGCCTGTGATGCGGCTGGTGTGCATGTTGGAGCTTCTGATATTCCGGTTGCTGTGGCAAGGAAGCTGATGGGACCGGATAAGATCGTGGGGGCTACTGCCAAGACGGTGGAGGCTGCTGTGAAGGCTTATGAGGATGGTGCGGATTATCTTGGTGTGGGGGCGATTTATCCTACTACTACTAAGGTGGTGACGATCCTTACCAAGGTTTCTACGTTGAAGGATATCTGTGAGGCGGTTCCGATTCCTGCGGTTGCGATCGGGGGATTGAATGCCGGGAATATGGATGTGCTTGAGGGCGCCGGTATGAGTGGTATGGCGGTTGTTTCTGCGATCATGAAGGCGGAGGATCCTAAGAAGAATGCGCGGGAGCTGAAGGAGAAGATTGTTGCTTTGATGGGAAAGTGATTTAGGACATGAGTGAAGAGCAGTGGTGGATTTGAGGTTCATTGCTGTTCTTTTTTTGTTGAAATACGGACGCCCGTGAGGCGTGTGCTGCCTGTCGCCGGGGCTTCGTCGGGGGCTGGCTTCTAGGCTGCCGGAATTCTGCTAAAACCGTTTTCCAAAAGTCCGAACTCGCGTCTTGCAGCCGCTCAGACAGCGGACTTTTGAAAAACAACGCAGATTTCCGCCAGCCAAGAATCAGCTCCCCTCCTGCAGAGTCCGGCGACAGGCAGCACACGCCTCACGGGCTGGTTTTTCAAGGCGTCAGGGGAGGGTGGCTGCTCGGGAGTTTGGGTGTAAATGTTGGGTTGAGTGGTCTGCCGGGAATGCGATGAGGCATCAGCGCTGCGCTGGATGCCTGGGAGGAAAGGCTGAGTTTCCTTGTGGTTTGCCGGGAGATGGATGAGCTATCAGCGCTGCGCTGGATAGCTGGGAGGAAAGGCTGAGTTTCCGGTTGTCTGACGGTAGGCTGGCCGAGGCGCTTCGCTGTCGGCTGGTAGAGCGATGTGATATGGTTTATAAAAAATGCCGGTGGGGGTTACTCCACAGGCAGATCTCTGTGTTCTACGCTGGTGGAGAATACGATCTGTGTTTTGGTGCGGCCGAACTGCTGGAGTTCGTTGATGAAGTGGTCCAGTTCCATGGTGGAGCGGAAGGCTACTTCGATGAGCATGGAGTAATCGCCGGTGACGCAGTTGCATTCGATGACATTTGGGATGGACTGGATGAAGGGATAAAAGTCTTTTTTTTGGTTGGGTTCTACTTCCAGGTTGATGAATGCTTTTATATGATAACCGAGAAATACCGGGTTGATCTGGGCATGGTAGCCTGTGATCAGCCCGTTTTTTTCGAGGTGTTCGATCCTGGCGGAAACAGCGGGGGATGAGAGGAAGACTTCCTTTGCGATTTCCTTTACCGGGGTGCGGGCGTTTTTCTGAAGCATTTCGATGATCTTTCGGTCGATGTTGTCGAGTTTGTGTTCCATGTAGAAATGTCTCCTTTCAATGAAAAAATGTTATTTGTAACTGGTACAGAGCTGCGTAGGGAAGTGGATTAAAAATAGGTATTTCTGTATTGATTATACTGCGTGTGTTATCACAACACAAGAAACGACTTAATAAAAATAAGAAAAATAAAAGAAATTCTTAAAAAGATTAATGTAAACTATTGAAAAACACGGATAATCGTGGTTTTCCATTAAAAGTATTTACAAGCTACAAAGAAAGTGTTAGTTTCTTAGGCATCAGAAAAACAGCTGCTGATAAAAATGAAAATAACAGAATGATTTGTAAACAGTGAATATCCGTCGGACTGAAAAAATGAGATCAGAGGGCGGAGCAAATCAGATGTGCACAGGATCAGAAGAAAGAAGAGGGATGACAAAATGACAACAGAAACAAGACTGGAAGCAGATTCGATCGGAACTATGGAAGTGCCTGCAGAGGCTTATTACGGAGTTCAGGCTTTAAGGGCAAAACAGAATTTTCCTATTACAGGTACAAAGCTTCATCCGGTATTTATCAGGAACCTGGCACAGATTAAAAAAGCAGCAGCTATCACTAATAATAATGCAGGGCTTCTTCCGGAGGATAAGGCAGATGCCATTGTCAGAGCCTGTGATGAAGTGATCGCAGGAAAATTGGCTGAGGAATTTATCGTAGATGCCATTCAGGGTGGTGCCGGAACCAGCGCAAATATGAATATGAATGAGGTGATCGCAAACAGAGCCGGTGAGATCCTCGGATGTCCGAAGGGTAGCTATAAAATGGTCCATCCAAATGATCACGTAAACATGGCGCAGTCCACCAATGATGTGATCCCGACGGCCGGTAAGCTTACCGTTCTGGATCTTCTTGCACCTCTGGAAAAAGCATTGGTAAGACT
>NZ_JBCLNI010000053.1:0-8151 GCF_039062885.1 Blautia sp. 2227st1_G12_2227SCRN_220401
CTTGTAGCCTGCCGCTGATACCGTCTGGATTGTGCTTTTCCTTTCGTTTTTTGTTCCAACTAATTAGCCATGAACTGTTTTATTCCTTGTGACTTTGCACCCGGATTGTCCGTTCCATATCCTTCCAGCAGATTGATCACTCCCCAAGCTGCAAGTCCGGCTCCGATCGCACAAACCAATGTTTTTAAGGTCGTAATTGCCGTTGTAAAAAATGCCATAAGTGTACCTTTGGAAAACTTACATTTTCCAGTCCTTTCTTAGATTTTTTCCAGAAAGGGAAGAAAACACTATATAAACCCTGCCTTTTGTGCTACACTAAGCATAGGATTTTCTACTTGGAAAATTCCTCACACGTACAGTCGGTATATTCATTTTCGTCGATGGATACCGACTGTTCCTTTTTTCCAAATTATTCATGATTTCCTCCCATAATCCACTTCCCGACAATTTGTCGAGAAGTTACATCTGATACAGTTCCACTTCATCCTCTGGTTTTAGTATCAGATTAGTACTCAGATATTTTTCAATATCAAAAGTATTCTTTTTGTCATAATCGGACAGATATTTGTAGTTTTTATGTTTGCAAATATCGTATTTATTTGAGAAAAATGGTCTGACACCTCTCACCTGCAGAATACATTTTCCCCCGTCCATGACTGCTATTTCATCCTGGCTCATCAACTCCTTTCCTGTTTTCTGGTAGTTCATTCCATAAGACCGCTGACTGCCTCTCGTATCCGATGTGTTATAAAGATCTATGGTTTCTTTTCCCAGGATCTCCGCTATTTCCTTTAATGTCGTTTTTTCCTTTCCACCCAGGAATAAGGTCGTATCACAGTTCCCTTCGATGGTATCGGCATTATCCTTATAAATTGCCTTAAGCTGAGACTTTGACTGCAAAATAATAGAAGCTGAGATTTCCCGGCTTCTAATCGTAGCAATCAGTTTTTCAAATTTTGGAATTTGTCCGATGTTCGCAAACTCGTCCAGGAGACACCTCACATGAATTGGAAGTCTACCTCCATATACATCATCAGCTCTGTCACAGAGCAGATTAAAAAGCTGTGTGTACATAATAGAAACAATAAAATTAAAGGTATCATCGGTATCTGAAATAATAACAAACAATGCTGTTTTCCTGTCACCGACCAAATCCAGTTCCAGTTCGTCATAACTCATAAGCTCCCGCAGTTCCGCAATATCAAAGGGTGCGAGTCTTGCACCACAACTGATCAGAATAGATTTTGCTGTCTTACCGGCAGCCAGCTTGTATTTTTTGTACTGCCTTACCGCAAAATGGTTCGGGGCTTTCTGCTCCAGTTCATCAAACATCAGATCTACTGGATTCTTGAAATTCTCATCATCTTCCCTGGCTTCTGACGCATTAATCATTGCAAGCAAAGTATTGAAATTCTTTTCCTCTTCCCTACCTTCATACCAGATATAACCGATCAGGGCACAATAATAAAGTTTTTCCGCCTTTACCCAAAAATCCTCACCCGATTGCTGCCCTTCACCTTTGGTGTTAGCAATAATGGTTGTTACCAGTTTTAGAATATCTTTTTCACTGCGGATATATACAAATGGATTATAGTGCATGGATTTTTTGAAGTTAATTGTATTCAAAACTTTGATTTTATACGGTTCGTATATAACTTTTCCCTCTTTGTCCCGCACGATTTTTCCATTCTCATCCGTCATCGGACTGCCTTTTGCCAGCATACTGCCAACTTCCAGAAGCACAGTTCCCTTCGGATCAGTAATCACATAAGAGCTGTGCATCTGCATAATGTTAGGCTTTACAAAAAATCTGGTTTTTCCAGAACCGGAACCGCCAATTACCAGAATGTTTTTATTCCTGGCATATTTCGGATTCTTTGGTCTGCTTGACATAGTAAGACTCTCTGTTTCTGTGAGAATAATATTATTTTCAAATTCAGGATCAGCATATGGTCGTATATCTTTTTCTGTTCCCCATCTGGCAGAACCATACTCCACACCCAGCCGATATTTCCTGGCATTTTTCGTGCGGTAAATAATAATAAGCTTCACAGCCACGCCGCCTGCGATTCCACACAACAAATCTATATGATTCAAACTTGGCCAGAGATTCTGAAATGCCAGTTCAAAATAAGTAATGGTATTCATAAATTTATCCCAGGAAGTTGCTCCGGTGTTTACCCGATACAACCAGGCAATCTTATTGAAAAAATAGGCAAACATCAGATAGGGGAAATTAGCTAAAAACAGCTTTTTCTGATCTGCCCTCTTCAATTCACTTACCTTGTCCGTAATCAGATTTTTCACATCTGCAAGCATTTTTCCTGGGATACTCTCTGAGGAAAAAACAGCTTTTCCAGATATTTTTCTCTTTTTCGGAGAGCCTCTGATATGCTGAACTTTTCCTCTTTTCTTCTTATGCTGCTGTTTTTTCTCCGTCATAAACTCTGCCCTCTGTCTTTCTGCTGTTCTCTTGCTCGTTCTCTGTTCTTTCCTTTAGACACAGCATCCTTAAAGTGCATAAGTTTTTCCATAATAGATGGCTTATCCTTTTTGTTCATCTGGACACCCAAATATTTCTTAAATGCCAGATTCATCATTTCTGTATCCTGCCCTTTAAAGAACACATAGTAGGTCGGTGGCTTGGTCGAACTGTCTTTTTTCAAGGCAAAATCTAAACGGTATTTTTTTGCCACACGCTCAAAGGACTTGATATTTCCATCTGTGATTTCAATATTGGATAAACCAGAACCCTGGCTTTTCAATTCTTTGTATGACTGTTTTCCAACCTTATAAGGATTCTTTCCCTTTTGCTTCTGTCCTGACAGATACTTCCGCAGCATATTTTTTAACACGTCGGCAGTCACTCTTGCAGTTTTAACCGACAATGCGATTGTTTTCTGAGTAACTTCTTCCTGCAATTTGCACGCCTCCTTTCGATTCTGATCAGCAAATTATGGTGGAACTAACAGATGGGGGAGATATATTTTCATCGGAATTTGGCTCCTTTCCACTTCCCGACAAATTGTCGAGAAGTCCTCTTTTATTCATAAGAAAAAGCCATAGTGCTAACTATGACTTCTTCCCTGCATTATTCATCCTCTTCTAATTCAAACATTTCTTCGCTTTCTTGTATTTTCAGTTCCAAATATTCAAGGATTTCCGCTTTTACCATATCAATATCTCTTATAATTGCTTTATTCTGTGATAAATTTTCCTTATAAAATTCCAAGTATGTTATTCTTTGATTTTGCATTCTTACTTTTGTACATAAAGCTCTCTTTATTTTTTGTGGAATAAGATATTTTTCTATACTTTCCTCAAGATCAGACATTAAATCTGGTGAATACAAAATTAAATGATAGTTCTGCAACCAATAGGATTCTTGTGTACATGTTCTTAAATAATTTATTTCTTCTTCCTTAAACAAATGATCTTTTAAGTAATATGATATTAGTATTTGATTACATGATTTTGCTACTGCCCCACTGTATTCTTGCAATATTTCATTAAAACCAAATACAGAAATTGCATAGAAATAATATAATTGTTCCTCATTATAATTATTTCTTAAACATTCCTTATATCTTACCTTAAAGAATTGAGTTAATTTGTTTTTATCAAAATTCTGCATTTCTGCAAATCTGTCAGCAGCATATAACATTGATTCTGGCGAATATTTCAATAAAAAACACAGCTGATGATAATCATATTCTTTAACCTGGAATTTTCCTAATGGCAATTCTCGAAAATACTTTATTTTAAATAGATTATTAATAAATACCTTCTTCAATTTGTAATCATCTAATTTAGACATACGGTATACCATTTGATTAATAAAGCAAAGTTTATTATCCGTCTTTTCATTGTTAAAATGCGTATTGCAATGTGCAACTACTTTTTTCCAATATCTTGCAACAACATTATGGTTATTAAAAGTCTCATAGGTCCATATTTCTTTTTTATCACTTCTTTCCAAATCAAACTGCTCTAATACTTTATCAAAAATTGATATAATTCCATCGTTATCTTCTTTATTGCAGAAAAAGTAAAAATCATCTGAAAAATACGAAAAAATACAATCAATATTCTGCTCTATAAGCATATTTTCTATAGAGACACTTATTTTACTTAATATGCTCTCTGCAAAGTACAATGATATGTAATTTCCCATCAGTAAACCATTAGTTTCACCGCAATTCATATTTGAAAGATATCTTTCTCCATGTCCATTAAAATCTATATTATGTGTATATATTCTTCCGTAATATTCCTTGACATCTAATCTAATTAAATTATCATAAATACATAAATTATTAAAATCTCTTTCCAACTGCCGATCATATTCACCACCTGAAAAATCCCCTGTATCAATATTTGCTGATAATCTTTTATGTTGTATATCTAAGCACTGAATGTCATCAAAATATGGCATATCCTTATAATGATAATATGCTGCTACTAAATTTAAAATATTAGGCAATTTTAGCACTCGATATTTTTCTTCATCTTTTCGTATTCTGAATTTAATTGGCTCTGTCCATACCAATTTATCCAGATTAAAATTCTGTATATCCTGCGGAAAAGCTAATTCATCAATATTAATAAAATGCTTTACTGGATTTTTAAAATTATAAATATTATTTAGATTCATTACGTTCCCCCTAGTATAATAATAAAATTATTATACTACAATTGCCACTCCTAAGCATTTATTATTTTCCCTTTAGCAAATATAAGGTGCTAAACTGCACATACAACTTTCCTTCTTCCCAATCCATCTGATCCATCAGCAGGCACTGGAATAATACATCTACATCCTGCAATTTATAAATCCTGTTGCACGTTTCTGACAAACCTTTCAATTCCGGGACCTCTTGCATTGCGTTTCGCCTGTGCATAAGGCATTGCAGATATAATGCTTCCAGATGTTTCTGACTGAAAATAAGTGCTGTGATATCCTGTTCATTAACAGTACATTTACGTTTTTCTAACTCTTCCTGGGAAATATCCAGAAAACACCGGATATTTTCGACATATACATCACCATCAAATGTTGGATGCTTTTTCTTAATCCATCGTTTCGCCGCTACCTCCATATTCTTTCTGTCTCGATCAGATCTGGCACTACGGAAATTCAGCCTTTTGCCCATTTCTGCATAGATATTACTTTTCACCTGCCGATCTGCCAAAGCTGCGTATTCTTCATTGCGAAAAAAATAATCTAAAAGTTGGTTCATCTTAGCCTGACTATCTACCAAATGATAACATTCTTCGGAAAACCCCAAACCCGCAAATGCAACTGGCGCACTTCCTTTTTTGATTTCTTTTTCAATCACTCTCAAAATGTCTCTCTTTGATTCCATTTCTTGCTTTCCTTTCTCTTCTTCAATTTTCTGATTCTGTTCACAGATCATCAATAAGTTTTCATCTGCTCTTTTCGCTGTCAGTGTTAATGAATAACAAACCAAAACCAGAAACAGTGATATCAATACACTTCCTACACCAATCATAAAAACTTTTCCCCCTCCAATACATGAAGCAATCCGTCCCACTTAAAAAACGGACTGATTTTTTTCAGCATAGCAATCAAGTCCGCTTCATTTTCTATTTCAATATCCAAAAATTCTATTATACTAATTTCAAGTCCATCCGCAATTTTCTTTAATTGTTCTACTTTCGGCTTTCGTATGCCTATTTCATACTTCCGAATTGTATTCACATTAATTCCTGTTCGTTCTGCAAGCAGCTCCTGCGATAGCCCTCTCTGTTTCCGAAAATAACGAATCTTTTCATTTATCTCCATGTCTTTCATCTGTTGAACTTCTCGACAATTTGTCGAGAAGTTGTTCCCTTTCCCAGTTTTCTTTTCCTTCATATCCATACATAGATATTTCCTCATCCAACAGCCTTGCAACCATAAAGCAACAAGACAGCAAAAACAAAAGCACTATTCCTGCCATAATAATAATTATCAAATCAATCACATCTCATTCTCCTATGTAAGCGGTACAGAAAAAGCAGCCTTGACAGACTGCTTTTTCAATCACCATATTCTATTTTTGTTCTCATGTAAAAAGGCTTCCGAAATTGTGCGAATCCCAAACGCTAATCCATCTATGTAAGCGTCTCTCTGTTCTGTTTGTTTAAGATTTAAAGTATATTCCTTGTAATCCTCAAACATTGCCTGCAGATCCGGACTCATTAGACTTATCATTTCCTTTTCTAATGTTTCACACAGTTCCTTTGTCTCTTCATAACTTTTACTTTGTGTTTCACATTGATTCATTGGATAAATGCTATAATACAATTTTTCCAGTTGCTTTTCGCTCATTTTTGATCACCATTTCTTTCAGTCTTTTTATGATCCATATAATTCCAGAAATTCCGTTTTTTAGCAAAATTCCTGCTACAGCTAATAATCTCCAGGCAAGAACCCCTATTCCAATCAAACTTCCTACCATCAGTTTAAGTACCAACAAACCAAGCATTTCCCCTGTCCCCACATTTCTTGGAACAACCAGCAAAAACATTTTCTGGATTCCGAAAGGTATTCCCACAAAAAGCAATAATTTTCTCCAGTCTAATATTTCACCATTCATGCACATAGGGTGAACAATTAAGCAGATAATCATAGCTATTGCACCAGGAATTATCAATTTTGTTATAATTTCTTTTCCTCTCATATGCCACCTCCGTACATATCATGATTTACTTTTGCCTGGTAATAATTGCCTATTGTCGTTATTGAATTCATAAGACAGGTAAGCAAGTACGCTTTTATGTTCTTTACTTCCCTGGTATTCTCATGCAGACAGTCAAGTACATACTCTATGTGGCTTTCTTCCAGCAACAATAATCTGCTTTTTACGAACTGATATGGGTATTTCACTCCACTGATCGTAATATTCTCCCGTTCTATGCTGATTGTTTCCACAATTAGTGCCACAATTTCATCCAACTGTTGCTGTTCCCCCAGTCTGCATCGTTGTACAAGACAGTCATATTCAATATTTCTTTTTACAAGTGCAATATTCATCTGGAATAACTCCATCTCTTCCATCAAATCCATTGACTGCTGTTCGGAAGAATCTGAAAGATTGATAAGATCAGTATTACTTCTGTCAGTATTACTAATATCAGTATAATTATAATTAGTATTATTAGGGTCGGTTTTTCCGACTTCTGTAGTTCTGATTTTTCGACCACGATAAGTCGTATTTTCCGACCTCTTGAAGTCGGTTTTTCCGACCCCTTGAAGTCGATTTTTCCGACCACGATAAGTCGATTTTTCCGACTCCGATAAGTCGACTTCTTCGACCTCTCGATTTTGTTGAATACTCTCTTCGGATTCATCATTGTTTTTAACATCTTTTGATGTCCTTAAAATAAAGTTCTTTACATAAATAATATCCGGTTTACCAAATCCTTGTTTGACTCTTTCAATTAATCCGATTCCCTTTTTGGTATCCAGTTCTGCAAGCGTTTTCATTGCTTTATCTCTTCCACAATTCATATACTGAATAACCTGTTCAACAGTAAAAATAATATAAACCTTACCCTCTTCATCAAACCACTGATGTCTGATAGATAAAGCCATTCTGTCCAGCATCAGCCCATAAAGAACCTTTGCATCGCTGGACAGATTACGGAAATATTCATCTGTGAATAATACTTTGGGAATACGGTAAAAAGCAAACTGTTCCGATTCATAATCGTGAAAATAACCAAACTCTATTTTTGTGCTTTCGGATTTTGCCATTTTGCTTTCCCTCCTTCCCTCGTTATTGGCTTTTCTTCCAGTTATCAAGCAGTTCATAGATAACCTGTTCAATCTGTTCTCTGCTATATTCCTTTGGAAAATACTTTCGTATTTTCTTTTCAGTTAAAGTAACTTTTCCTGTCTCTGTTTTCTTTTCATTCAGAATAAGCTGTACCGCTAATTCTGTCAGATTACCTTCATCGCTGTATTGCTTCAGTTTTGTTGCCATTGAACCTGTAACAGAGCTTGCTCCAGACACTATGCAGTCTTTCACCCAAATCTGCTCCGTTTCTGATAAATAGGTTAATGAAACACCTACTGTAAAATTAATCTTTCCTTCATCCAACAATTTCAGCAATTCCGGAATAAGACAGGTCAAGCGTATGTAA
>NZ_JBCLNI010000054.1:0-6675 GCF_039062885.1 Blautia sp. 2227st1_G12_2227SCRN_220401
AACAGGTTCTGTCCTCGATAACTAATGACATATCTTATATCAGTTTTTTCTGTTTACACAAAACTTGAAACGCTCTCTCCGGCAGTTACAATGATGACTTAAACTATCACTATCATATTCTTCTCAATCCTATTTCCACCACAGGCTACCGCATACAAGACAAGTATCAGACCTATCAAGATATCATAAATTATCTGAATCAATACATGCATACCCTGTGGGACTGGAAATATCGTTCAAATCACTAATTTCTGCATAAAAAAATCAGAATTACATTATTCTATTTATCTGGATTAATTGAAAACAAAGAGACCAGAATTTCCCTCTGCTTTCAAGAATTTTAGTCTCTTAATGCACTAAATTTTTCACTACTTTTCGCTAACATCATTATATGTTCTAAAAATCGAATCCGCCAATCGAGTTCCCGTTGAAACTAATTTAGCCAAAACACGTAATTGCTCTTTACAAGCAATGATTTCTGTTTGATGTGGATAATTAATCGTATGATCAATTTCTCCCCAAATTTCTTCAAATAACGTTCGAACTTGAATTTCACATGTTATATTACTTAGTTCATTATTTGGTTTTATAACATAATGAACGCTGGTATAATATGTATCTCTAACTTCTGTATGAATATTTAATTTTTCAAAGTATTCTCTTGTTTCTGGATCCCAGGTATAAGCTTTTGGTGCCTCAACAAACATCCAGTCTTTCGTTTCGTCAACTTTTTTTAAAAGTTCGTTATGTATAAGTTGAAACTGATCTTGATATAAATAAAGGACACGTACACCAATCAAGTCATTAACTACTGTAAACAAATTGTTCTCATCTATAATCTTTCCACTTTTTAATTTTCGTTGGATTTTATCTTTTAAATGTTCGGGGTCTTTCATTCTAGATTTCACAGAATGAACAATGCCTTTTAGTGCCGGATTATTTTCAAAGAAAAATAATACCGTTTGTAAAAAAGCCTTTAACTCATATTGTTTCTCTGGATTCAGATAAGCTAATACTATTTTATCTTCTGTATTCATTTTATCACTCCAAACAATCAACACGTTCAATGAATTCTTTAGCAAAACTTACATATTTGTCCTTGGTTGCTCTCAGACTACCGTTATGCCCTCTATTTACTTCCAATTTTATCTCTTCTAAATATTCTTGATCATTCTGAACACACCAAGCATATTTTTCAGGTACTAGCCACATAGGACATTTTAAAGCTTGTGCCATAGACGGAAATGTGTTGTGAGAATGCATAACTGCTTTTCCTCCAATTGGTTTTTCCAGATTATCACTCCCTATTCTGTTTTCTGACTTAATATACTCATTTATAACGCCAGGTATTCTTTGTGCATATGCATAATGTGCTTTTGCCAAATCATATTCATTATTTCCATTTGTATAGACCCTTGCATTATACAACGTATACCCAATAAATTGAACAAATTTGGGGGGGAATTTATTTCTTTTATCTTCCGAAAGCAATGTATATATTACATTAAACTCTTTCTGCCATAAAACTAACGAAGTACCTATATTTCTTATACCATATAAACTAAACATGTCAGGTTGTGTCGGAATAAAAAAACCATCTACTGTAGAAATGATTACTTTGTTTAAAACACCTAGACTTGGCGAAGTGTCTACTAAAATATAATCATATTTATTTATTTCATTATACTTTTCACATATTCGCCTTATATTAGTAATAGTACGAATCCCCAAATTATCTCCTTGATAAACGCTACTCCAACGTTCAGCAATTTTATTTTCATATTGATGAATAGATAACCGTCCTGGAATTAAGTCTAAATTATCATATAATTTTATTGGATTTGGATAATTTTCTAATTCGTTCACACCTTCTTCAGTGGCTTTTAACAAAAAATGTATTGAACGAGGGGACTCTAATACTTTTTCTACCAATTCATCTGATTTCCATGCACTTTCATAATCGTCAATAAAAGGCTCCTCTTCTTCCCAAATCGCATTCAACTGTTCTTCTTTCATACCACAAATAGTCAAATTGCACTGGGGATCCAAATCAAGCAACAATACTTTTTTCCCCATCTCATTAAGAGCACAAGCTAAATGAAAACACAATGTAGATTTTCCTACTCCACCTTTATTGTTAAATACCGATATGATTTTCATAATACCTCCAACAAGCCATAATTTGATTCAAAAAAATGTTCGTCTTTATTTTTATTATATCATTCCATATTAGTATTGAGAAGTATCTTCTATATACTATCCCCACAAAAAACATCTCGTTTCACAGAATCGCATTATTCCATCAGATAACAGAACCAGAATAGAACCAGAACAAACGCAAAGAGACCGGAAATGCCCTGTTTTCAAGGCTTTCCAGTCTCTAAATGTGCCAAATTTTTTATTCAAACTCGCAAATAAAATCTCTCCACTATACTTTTTAGTATTGGTATTATGGTTCTATTTGGTTTTATATGTGTTCTACTGTCCAAAATCCATAGGCTATACTGAACGGTGTTATCAATTTGTTATCACATCTCTGTTATCAATCAAACATTCTGTCTTATCCAGTTTTCTAACGAATCTTTTCTATTTGAAATAACAGGAATGTTCATACTTATTAAATCCGAAGCCGTACTCTCTGTTATTTTTATGGCAACTACCGGCTTTCCAATTGCAACAGCAAACTTTATTTCCTCAATTGATATACCATTACTATTCGCAGGTCTATTAGAGCAAACAACTACACTTGCATAACGTATCTGTCTTTTTATTTGAGGATCAACATTGTATCTACTATCAATACTATCAAAAGGTGATGTGCTTGGTACAGAATAATCTCTCACCTTATATTTTGTTCTATCTAACAAAGCACTTATCACTTCATAATCATTGTAGTTCCATCTATGTGGTA
Organism: Blautia sp. 2227st1_G12_2227SCRN_220401; assembly: GCF_039062885.1. NCBI lineage: Bacteria > Bacillati > Bacillota > Clostridia > Lachnospirales > Lachnospiraceae > Blautia > Blautia sp. 2227st1_G12_2227SCRN_220401. Next base: position 2,912 of record NZ_JBCLNI010000054.1, read on the forward strand.
TAAATACATTAATCATAATAAAACTCCTTTACTTATATAGTATTTTTCTTTACAAGATTCCAATAATGTTGTCCCTGTGTGGTTAACTTACATGCCTTATGATGTATTGCTGCGTAGTACATATGCTCCTCGCCTACCGGTACAACCAAATTTAATTTTACATATCTCTGCAATGTTGCAAAGATCGCCTCATGCTCCTTATTTACTTCTTTTATATCAGCCTCATGCTTATCCGGTTCGTATGTAGGGTCAAGTGGATATTCTTCATATTTAGATTTAAAAATTTTTGTTATTTTTTGTAACTCCAAGATTGAAATCGGCGGCGTATTTTTTCTTAACGAAACAAATCCATTGATATTAGCTTTAAACACTGGACGTGGTTCCCAACCGCCTAAAGATCTGTCTATATATGAATAAATACTTCCTGGCGACACTTCTCCCAATAAATTCATTGCCCCTCCATATAATGCTTCCACCAGCAACGACGTATATACCCCATGCCCATTTTCTTCTGTTGAATATTCTGTTTTTCCACAAGCAGCTAACAATGTTGTTCCATTATGTAATACAGAAAAATTTGGCATTTCTATTCTATTAGCAATATCTCCGCTAAAACAACTATCTAAAATCACCACTTTATTATGTGCCTTTGAAGTTGCAACAAATCCCATAATATCATTTAGTGAAAGCCCATCATCAGGTCGATTCACTTCACTTGTACATAGATAACCTCCAAGACTATCAATAGAGCCATGACCAGAGAAATAAAAAACTGCTATTTCTGAATTACTTTTAAATAGTTCCTCTACAGCATCTCGCAAATCCCCCCGCGTAATATACGATTTTTCACTTGTTGAACACATAATTTTCACATCAAAATTAAATGTTCCATCGCCATTACGCTCTAATGCAGCTCTAACCGCATTTGCATCATTCACGCATCCATGCAAATCATCAATATTTTGATAGCTGTCAATTCCTACACATAACGCTTTTCTCATTTGTCCTCCCTTTTATTTCTTATCGTTTTCTTTTTTAGGTTTTTTTACAGGTGGCATTTGTGGTTTTGCAGACGTCGTTGGCAAGGAAAAACCTCTCTTTGTTTTATTTGGTAACTGGTTTGTTTTATCTGGCATGGTATTACCTCCTAAAAATTATTTTGAAAATACTCTTCGGTTTTGTCATCCGCTTTATTTTTATATTTTTCGTTTTCAACTAATATTTCTTCTTTCAAATATTTACTTTCTATATTTGAGTATTCTTTTTTGTATGAAAATAACAATGCATTAATCTCCGATTCAGATAAGTCGCCTCCCGCTACTTTATACCAATCATATTCCATTTTTAAATACAGTAGTTTCATATCTTCAATAAAAGGTTGAAGATACTTTAATCTCCTTCCAAATGGCAAGTATTGTTTTATTGCAGTAAGGACTTGTGATATTGCTATAATTACAGCCCATACATATGACCATTCTTTCCATATAGCCCAAGCAGCTATACTTGATGACGAAGCAATGGCTCCATACATATTAATTCTTCTATCCCATTTGTATGAATTTTCTGCATAGATATCTAAATAAAAAATCCATGCTTTTATCTGAACCATAAAATTCCAGTACTTTTGCTGCATTTTATTTTATATCACCTCGCATTCTTCGCACTTTCTGGTAATAAGCAATCATCCTTTTGGCTTCTTCTTCATATGTAATACCATTTGCTTCAGCCTGCTCAACTAATTCATCATATAACTTCATATCTTTTTCATCAAAAGTTACATTAACTCTTCGCTCTTCCTTCCCAGCAATATGGCAATAATTTTCTGGATATGCATAGTAACATGTTTCGCACATAGATATATCTTTTTTATTCCAATTATCACAATGCTCACATGCCCAAGACTTGTCTCTGTTTGCTGAAGGGGACAATAACATAAATCGGTTCAAATCCATCATATTTTTTGGATCCCCTCCTATTTCATATGGTATGCGATGATCTGGCTGAAGCAATTTTGCAGGATATTTTTCACCATATAGATTACATCTTGCACCATAACACTCTAATAGTGCATTTTTTAACTTCTCTGTAAGCTGAGTTCTTCCAGACGTTTTCAATAATTGATTTTTTCTTTTTGCTTCTTCCCAATCTCCAAATTTATATGCAGCAATATTCTTTCCTGCAGAATCTTTTATTTTAAAAGTTTGCAATGGAATTCCCAATTCTCTTACATCTCTTGCTGCTCTTGGAGCATGTTCATAGCCACCATTTTTTAAGTCCTCTGTGCTACAATATCCATTTTTCAAAATAGTATCGATTACAAATCTCGCCCTCTTATTTGTTACTGCATTTAAAACATCTATAAAATCCTGTGGTAAATCCATATTACTTTTCTCCTTTATGCAAAACACAATTCCATTTGTTCATAGTTTTCTTGTTTTTTTATTAAATTCTTACTTGCATATAAGGACTCATATGTAATTTCATTTTTACCATTAAGAGTCGCTTGTGCTGAAACGCCAGCATTAATATAAATGTGTGTTAATTCCAACGATTCAGGTAATGTTTTTCCTATTATTTTATCTCCAGTTTTTCCATCATAGCTAACTATATAATCTATGCCTCTATCATTTAACTTTTTTAATTCTCCTACAAATTCTTCAAATTTGACACCTTGAATATATCGATTATCTCTAATGCAATCATCTTTTGAAGTTCCCTGATACGGAGGATCCATATACACCAAATCACCTTTTTGGGCTGAAGCTAACACCTCTTTATAATCTAAACTTGAAAACAATGTTTTATTTTTCAGCAAATTTGATATTGCCATTGCATTATTCGAAATAGCACTCGGTTTAGTACCATAACGTCTTTTATCACATGACTGATTTAATTCTCCATTAGAATTGTATCTCACAGCACCTTTTACAACTCTAGCTAGTAAAAAAAGCATCCTGGCAGGATCTTTTGCTCCATTATTAAATTCTTCCCTAATTTTGTAAAAATAATCTATATTATTTTCTCCTTCACAGAATTGTCCACCCCAAATATTTTCATATGTCTCAACTAGTTTCAAAGGATTATTAACACATTCTTCCATAAGCCTTACAAGAGGCTCATTAATATCATTAATCCAAAATTCATCACATAATCCTTTCATAGCCGAAAAAATTGTAATTGCACATGTGCCTGAAAATGGTTCAATCAATCTGTCAAAAGATGACGGAAAAAACTTAACTATTTCAGAAGCTATAATTCTTTTGCTTCCTTGATATTGTACCAAATGTGGTGTTTTTCTCATAATAATGCTCCTTTTATTCATCAACAACAATTTCTAATATATCACTTATATCACATTTCAAAGCACTGCAAATACGAAGTAAAATATCTGTATTCACATTTTCATTTCTGCCAAGTTTTGCAATTGAAGCTGTACTTATTCCTGCATCTTTTGCTAAATCTTTTTTCATCATATCTCGATCTATCAACAATTTCCATAACTTTTTATAACTTATTCGCATTTCTTCCTCCCGAACATATTTTCGTGTTCTATAAAAATATTATCATACTTTTCGTATTCTATCAAGTTTTTTCATAATTAATTATGAGTTCTCTTAATCCCTTACTCTCTCATAAGCAATATAACCATGAAAAGAGCAGCCTTTCGACTGCCCTTTTTACTTACATATGGAGCATCAGGTTCCGCAGGGAATACACACCACCTTCCCACAAAAGGCTGTATCCGTAACAAAACGAACTATACG
>NZ_JBCLNI010000055.1:0-6435 GCF_039062885.1 Blautia sp. 2227st1_G12_2227SCRN_220401
AGCTTGATCTCCTTGCCATCGGCTGTAATATCCTTTTGGTTCCGAAGTCTCAAAAGTTCTTCCCGCTCTTCCTTATCTGCTGCATGACGGATCTCATATTCCTTAAGAAGCTCCGGCTCCGGATCGATATACAGTGTTCCTGTATACCCATCTACAATAGCCATATGACCATCCCATTCTTTCTGTATCTCCACCTCGACCAGGGTGGGGACTTCCATGGATTTTGCCATGATCGATACATGGGAAATAACAGACCCCTGATGCATGACTACCGCCAGAAGACTGGCTTTGTTCATCTCCAGAAGTTCATTGGGGGAAAGCTGCTCTGCTGCAAGGATCACCGGCTCATCTCCCAGATTGATCCGTGCATGGGAGCCACCCATGGCGCCGATCAGCAGCTCAGAAATCTCCCTGATATTTTCGATCTGTTCTTTGACAGCCTCGTCCTCCAGCTTGCGGAACACATTGGCAAGCTCATCCCTGGTTGTCTGGACTGCGTAAGCTGCACTGACCTTTTCTGTCGTGATCATGCTTTCCACGGCCCGCTGAAAGCTGCCGCCACTTAAGAGCTTCAGCTGACGTTTCAAGGTCAGCTCCTGCTCTTTAGGGAGGGGTGCTCCGTTTTTATACATATGCTGGATCTGGTTCTTTACCGCTGTTCTTGCATTATCCAGACGATCCAGCTCCTTTTTTACATTGTCTACCATGGACTGACGGATCTGATATTCGCCTCTGTGGTAATACAGTATTTTTCCAATGGCTATTCCGGAAAAAGCGGATGTACCTTTGTATATCTCCACCTGAAAAACCCCCTTACTGGTTCGTCTGCTTAATCGCAGGCAGCTTTAAACTCTGTCCAGATCTTATTGTATTCCTGCTCTGCTTCCTGGCTTACATTCTGTACGATCTCACCCTTTGTCACGCTGTCCGGAACAACCAGGCTCTCGTCTACCAGATCATCTGCTGCCTTGTTTGTATTGTAGTATCCGATATAGTTGATGCACTGTGCAGATACTTCCGGCTCCAGGATATAATTGATAAATTCATTGGCAGCCTTCGCATTCGGTGCTTCACTTGGCACAAACATTCCCATAATACCAAATCCAAGACCTTCCTTAGGATAAACCACCTTAAGATCCGGATTATCCTTCAGTGCCTGTGTTACCTGTGATGTATAAAGAAATGCCACGCTTGCCTCTCCGTTGAGAAGGGCATTCTGTGTATTGTCATCCTGGATCATACGAATGTTCGGTGCCAGCTCTTTCAGCTTCTCACCGGTCTTGTCGATCACGGCTACATCTTCTTCGTTCATGCTCTCCCCCATGGAAAGCTGTGTGATGCCACAGATCACGCGGTAATTACCTACGATGGCAATGCTGTCCTCCAGAGACTTATCCCAGAGATCCTTGTATCCTTTAATGTCGATATCTACCTGCTCCGGATCATAAACGATCAGTGGGATTCCTGCTCCGTAAGGTACTGTATATTCGTCATCCGGATCATAAAACTGTCCCTGATAAAGGGGGTTGATGTTCTTAAAATTGGAAACGGTATCCTTGTCGATCTTCTGGACAAGTCCCTCTTTTACCGCGCTGTCGATAATGTAATCATCTGCAATTACCACATCGTAATCGCCGCCCTTTGCCTGGGAAAGCTTCTCAAGCATGGTCTCATCGGTATCAAAATTGGAATATACCACCTTGGTCCCTGTTTCTTTTTCAAAATCATCCAGCACTTCCTGCGGAAACATTCCGTCCCATGTATAAAGTACCAGTTCATCCTTATCCTTTGCACTGACACTGACACCTGTTATCATAGATGTTCCAAGTACCGCACATAACATGATCGCTGCTGCTTTTTTTGATTTCATAGAACCTCCTTCATGTCTCTCTGACGTCTTGTTATTTTGCTTTTACCTTTGTCCAAAGCTCTGCGAATTTCTGCTTGATCTTTGGCTTCTGGTATCCGAAGATCTCATTCTTTGGATTGTCGATCTGCGGAATATAGGAAGAAATTCCCTCATAAGTTCCGTTCTTCATCTCCTCGAATGCACTCTTTACAGTAGAAGTATATCCTACTTCTTCGGTATTGGAAAGAGCATTTTCATCATCCAGCATAAAATTGATGAACTCATGAGCCAGATCTACTTCATTACAGTCCTTGGTGATGACCATGGCATCATACCAGGTATTGGTTCCCTGCTGCGGAGTATAATAGCCAAGCTCCGGATTTTCGCTGATAATATAGGAAGCATCTCCGGAATAAACAACCGCCATTGCCTTGTTTCCTGAGATCATGTTGTCGATCACATCATCACCTGCATAGATCGGATCCATGGTATCTCTCTGCCGGATCAGCCACTCATAAGCCTGCTGGATCTCATCAAGATTTTTTGTGTTCATGGAATACCCCAGCGCTTTCAGGGCGATCATAAAGGAATCCCTTTCGGAATCATACATATAAAGATCTCCCTTATATTTTTCATCGCAGAGAATATTCCAGCCCTCTTTGTCAAGATCCTCCTGAGAGACTACATTCTTATTATAAAGGATTCCTACAGTTCCCCAGAAATACGGACAGGAATAACGATTTCCCGGATCATAGTCCTTATTCTGTACCTCGGGAAGAAGATTTTTGCTGTTTGGGATTTTTTTCCAGTCAAGGGCCTGAAGATATTCCTCCTTAATCAGTCTTTCGATCATATAATCTGACGGAACCAGAACATCGTAGGTTTCACCACTGGCCAGCTTGGTGTACATCATCTCATTGGACTCGAAGGTTTCATATACAACAGTACAGTTATACTGCTTCTCAAATTTGTCCAGAAGACTCAGGTCCATATATTCTCCGGCATTATATACACGAAGCACGTGGTTTCCCTGGCTTACAATCGTCCACTTTCCCAATACCAGAACAACCGCAGCAGCTGTGATAACCGCAACGATCCTTCTTTTTTTCGGATCCATTTTTTTCACGGTGGAGGCCTGAAGCTTCGGCATAATCAGATTTGCAAAAAGAAGCACCAGTACAATGACCACGATCACAATAGTAGAAAGGGCGTTGATGGTGGGATTGATGCGCTTTGTCATATTATATACAACAATGGATATATTTTTTACTCCGTTTCCGGAAACAAAGTAGGAAATTACGAAATCGTCAAAGGACATGGTAAAGGCCAGGAGCGCTCCCGCAAAAATCCCTTCTTTGATCATGGGCACGATAACCTTGGTAAGTGCCTGATATGGCGTTGCACCAAGATCCATGGCTGCATTGGCAAGGTTCGGATCCAGGCTTCGTACCTTCGGATATACACTGGTGATCACATAGGGCGTACAGAATGCGATATGTGCCAGCAACATGGTCAGATAGCCTTTCGTCATTCCCAGCGAAGAAAACAGCAGCATCAGACCAATCGCGGTTACGATCTCCGGATTCAGAATTGGAAAGTTATTGATGGTAAGGACCATCTCCTTCAACACCTTTCTGGATTTTGAAAGTCCGATGGCTGTGATGGTTCCCAGCACTGTGGAAATAACAGTTGCCAGAATTGCCACTGTGACCGAAACATAAACTGCCTTACTGATCTCCATGTTGTTTATCAGCTCTCCGTACCAGCGCAGGGAAAATCCTGTAAATCTGGTCAGGGACTTGGATGAGTTAAAGGAAAAGATCATGGTCACAAGGATCGGCAGGTAAAAAAATGCCAGACACAGCACTACATATAATTTTGAAAATATGGTATTTTTTCTTTTCATCTCCTGCCTCCTTTAATCGTCCTGGGTATCCATCTTCTTCATCAGGCTCATAAAGATCAGGATGATCACTGCCAGGATCAGAGAGATGGCACTTCCGAAGTTCCAGTCACCTACAGAAATAAACTGTGACTCGATGAGATTACCGATCAGCATGTACTGGCCGCCGCCGAGAAGCTTCGGAATAACGAAGGTTGATATGGACAGAAGGAATACCATCATGATACCATTGACCACACCTGGCATGGAAAGCTTCCAGGTGATCCTCCAGAAGGTCTGGAAGGGATTGGCACCAAGGTCGTTGGCCGCTTCGATCAGTGACTTGTCCATTTTACTTAAGGATGTATGGATCGGAATGATCATAAAGGGCATAAAGTTACAAACAAGGCCCACGATAACGGAAAAATCTGTATACATCATGGTGATCGGTGAGATTCCCAGCATTTTCAGAAGGTTGTTCACCAGACCATTGTCAGAAAGAATGTTCATCCATGCATAGGTACGGAGAAGCATGTTGATCCACATGGGAATGGTGACCATAAGGATCAGAAAGCTCTGCACCTTTTCGGAATATTTGGAGATAATGTATGCCAGCGGATATCCGCAGACCAGGCAGATTAGTGTGGTCAGGATACCCAGGCGGAAGGATTTCAGGATAACACTTAAATATGTAGCTTCCAGAAATTTTGCAAAATTCGCCCATGTAAAATGCAGGGTCAGAACTTCATTTCCATCTGAGGTAAATGCATAAAGCACGATCAGGATCAATGGTACCACGATCAGGATCGAAGCCCAGATGATATACGGCTTGATCAGATGCTTGAACTGTTTCATTAGTATCCTCCCATTCTGCACATAACATGGATATCCTCAGGACCAAACTTCAGTCCCACTTCACGTCCCACTTCTGCATAATCGGTAGTGTGCACCATGTATGTGCGAAGCTCCGTCTCGACCAGAATCTCATAATGCACGCCCTTGAACGTAATGTTCCGTACCGTTCCTCTGATCTTGGCCTGATCCGGTTCCACAATATCCAGATCCTCCGGGCGGAGAACAACCTCAATGGCTTCGTTGTCCTCAAATCCCTTGTCTACACATTCAAAACGGAAGCCATCAAACTCCACAAGGAAATCCCTGATCATTATTCCTTCTATAATATTGGACTCTCCGATAAAGCCGGCAACAAAACGGTTCTCCGGCTCATTATAGATATCTGTCGGGCTGCCGATCTGCTGGATCTCACCGTTGTTCATGACTACTACCGTATCAGACATGGAAAGTGCCTCCTCCTGGTCATGGGTAACATAGATGAAGGTGATCCCTACCTCTCTCTGGATCTTTTTCAGCTCGATCTGCATCTGCTTACGGATCTTGGCATCCAGTGCGCCAAGTGGCTCATCCAGCAGAAGCACCTTCGGCTCATTGACAAGAGCTCTGGCAATGGCAACTCGCTGCTGCTGTCCACCGGAAAGAAGTGTAACATCTCTTTTTTCGAAGCCTTCCAGCCCTACCATTTTCAGCATTCTTTTTACCTTCTGCTCAATAACAGATTTATCTACCTTTTTCAGATTCAGGCCGAAACCGATATTGTCCATAACATTGAGATGCGGAAACAATGCATATTTCTGGAATACCGTGTTGATCTCTCTTTTATATGGAGGCAGCTTGGAGATCTCAATTCCGTTAAACAGTACCTCTCCGCCGCTTGGCTCCTCAAAGCCGGCAATGATCCTTAAGGTTGTTGTCTTTCCACAGCCGCTGGGTCCCAGAAGCGTAAGGAATTCGTTTTCGTGAATGTCCAGATTAATGCCCCGGAGCACCTGCTGGTCATCAAAGTTTTTTGTGAGATTTTTTAACTCGATCAGTTTATTGCTCATCTTTTATATTCCCCTTCCCGCGTTTTCCTGCGATCAGATATACTGCCAGTACCAGAAGGATCACTCCCAGCATTATGGTACAAAGTGCATTGATCTCCGGCGTAACGCCTGTTTTCATCTGTGTGTAAACTTTTATCGGCAGCGTGGATACACGTGGCCCGGTTACAAAAATGCTGATCACCACATCGTCCATGGACATGGCAAAGGCCAGCAGAGAGCCGGATATAACAGCCGGCATGATCAGCGGCAGGGTAATGTCCCAGAAGGCCCGAAAGGAACCGGCACCAAGATCTCTGGCTGCCTCTTCCAGGGACGGATCCATTCCCACAAGCCTTGCTTTTACCTCCATCAAAATATAGGGCACACAGAAAACCGTGTGTCCGATCAGAAGTGTCAGCATTCCAAATGGCAGGTTCAGCATATAGAAAAATGCCATCAGTACCATTCCCAGAATGATTTCCGGAATCATCAGAGGCAGAATGGAAATATACTCCATCACCCCTTTTGTTTTCCAGTGGATCCTGGAAAGTCCTACAGCCCCCAGTGTTCCGATCACTGCAGATACCCCACAGCTGGACACCGCCAGGATCAGACTGTTTTTCAATGCCTGGATCAGATCCCTGTCCTGAAACAGTTCCTGATACCATTTCAGGGAAAAACCGGTAAAGTGCACCGGAAGTCTTGCTTCATTAAACGAAAATACCACTACCACACCAATGGGCAGATACATAAGGAAAAACAGGATCCCCAGGTACAGTCCTGAAAGCTTTGAGTTCTTTTTCATCCGATTCCCTCCAGTTCCT
>NZ_JBCLNI010000056.1:0-5983 GCF_039062885.1 Blautia sp. 2227st1_G12_2227SCRN_220401
GTGTCAGCTCACCGGAAAAAAGGTCACACGCCTGACTGGCTCCGGAAACGGAATTCGCCGAAACCCGCTGATGAGAAGACTGGCAGAAGAAATGTTCAAAATGCCGATGGAGATTCCTGAATATGAAGAAGAGGCTGCATATGGAGCTGCACTTACTGCGGGAAAGTTGGTTGCGGCAATGTAAGAAAAATTTTGTTTGACTTTTTGAAAAAGAGGCAATATAATTACAAGAAACGAGTAGCAAGTAAGCGTAAATCCAGTTTACCGGCTACTCGTTTTCATTTTGCAAAAATGAATATCGCCATGAAAAAGTGTGTAGCGTGTCAGCGTAAGTCCAGCTTATATGACAAGGTGCGCACTTTTTTTGTGCTAAAAAGAAAGGAGTTAAAACAAAATGGCGGAAAGCAACAAGATGAAGGAGATGCCGGTAAATAAGCTGATGGTCCAAATGGGAATCCCGATGATCCTATCTATGGCATTGCAGGCAGTCTATAACATTGTAGACAGTGCATTTGTGGGAAATATGAAAGCAGGCAGTGAGGTAGCACTAAATGCTTTGACACTGGTATTTCCGGTGCAGATGCTTATGGTGGCAGTGGGGATTGGAACCGGTGTAGGAACCAATGCACTTCTTGCAAGGACACTTGGACAGGGCGACAGTAAAAAAGCTGCAAAGGTAGCAGGAAACAGTCTGTTTCTGGGAGTGATCATTTATGTGGTCTGCTTATTGTTTGGTATCTTTGGGGTGAAAGCATATATTTCATCGCAGACAGTAGATACAGAAGTACTTGAGATGGGAATCAGCTATCTGAGGATATGCTGCGTAATTTCTTTTGGTATTATTTTCTTTTCTCTATTTGAAAAGTTACTTCAGGCAACAGGCCGTTCTCTTTATTCCACGATTGGTCAGGTGGTTGGAGCGGTTGTAAATATCATCCTTGATCCGATCATGATCTACGGTATTGGACCTTGTCCGGAAATGGGAGTGAAAGGCGCAGCCTACGCAACTGTAATTGGACAGGTAGCGTCAGCAGTATTACTGTTCATTTTTCATATCAAATTAAATAAGGAATTCGAGCATGGGGCGAAATATATGAAGCCAGATGGCGAAATTATCAAGGAGATCTATGCAATCGGACTTCCGGCAATCATTGCTCAGGCGCTGATGTCCATTATGGTTTATGTAATGAACCTGATCCTGAAGTTCGATCCGTCAGCACAGACGGCCTATGGTCTGTTCTATAAGGTACAGCAGTTTGTTTTGTTTCTTGCTTTTGGTCTGCGAGATGCAATCACCCCAATCATTGCATTTGCTTATGGAATGAGAAGTAAGAAGAGAATTCAGGATGGAATCAAATATGGTCTGATCTATACAATTGTGTTAATGATTCTGGGAATTGCAATCACAGAGATTTTCCCTGGGGCATTTGCAACGCTGTTTAATGCGGGACAGTCGAGAGAATATTTTATCGGAGCAATGAGAGTGATTTCTATAAGTTTCCTGTTCGCAGGAATCAATGTTGCTTATCAGGGCATTTATCAGGCACTGGATGGTGGTGTGGAATCGCTGGTTATTTCGCTTTTGAGACAGCTTATTATTATCCTGCCGCTGGCTGGAATCTTTTCTATGCTTGTCAGAAATGTACAGATGGGAGTTTCACTGATCTGGTGGGCATTTCCGATTACGGAAATAGTTTCCTGTTTTGTAGGATATGTATTTTTAAAGAGAATCAGAAAAAATAAAGTAGATGTTTTGAATTAAGGAGGAACTGGAAATGGTGAAAAGAATCATTACGATCAGTAGAGAATTTGGAAGCGGCGGACGCTTTATCGGAGAAGAATTAGCGAAAAAATTGGGACTCGCTTATTATGATAAAAACATTATCAATGAGATCGCAGAAAAGTCTGGTTTATCTCCGGAATATATTCAGGAAAGTGCGGAACTGTCTCCGAAAAAAGGCTTGTTTGCATATGCATTTGCCGGACGTGATATCACAGGAAAATCAGTAGAAGACATGGTGTATGAGGCACAGAGAAAGGTTATTTTAGAACTGGCTGATAAGGAATCTTGTGTGATTATCGGAAGAAATGCAGATTATATTCTGAAAGATAGGGATGATGTACTGAATGTATTTATCCATGGGGATATGCCGGAAAAAACACAGCGTATTATGGGTTTGTATAATGTAGGAGAGAAGGAAGCTGTCAAAATGATGGCAGATACAGATAAAAGGCGTATGACGAATTATAATTTTTATACCGATCAGAAATGGGGAAAGGCCAGTAATTATACGTTGTGTCTGAATAGTTCACAGCTTGGATATGGCAGATGTGAGAAGCTTGTCATGGAATGTAGTAAATAATGAAATCCTCATGGTGAAAGTGGATTAAAGAAAATGTGATAAGAGCATTCATGAGTAAGTAGCGAAAGCGGATTGCGAATGTCCTATTTATATAACGTACACGAATGTAAATGGATATCTGATCCTGAATCTCACCTATAAATCCGGTGAGCAGATGGAGCAACTTGGCAAGCATATCATGTTGGTGCGTCTTTGAAGGACGCAGGTAAAAAATGTTTTGGAATTAATCTGATTGAAGATGCAGGTATTGTAAGAGATATTTTAAAGAGAGTGGAATTAGAAACAGAAGAATAGAAAAGTAAGTTATGCAGAAAGGCGTGAGTCATAAGAATATGGCTTGCGTCTTTTTCTGTCTGGAAAGGAAGTGGGGGAGCATGTAAATTATTATTTTAATGACCAGATGAGGGTATAAATTGCATTCCAAGTGCAGTGAATATAATGCGCATGAACATGAAATTTTAAATATTATGAAGACAAAATTTGGTTGATTAACCAGGTAAAAGTGATATACTGAATGCATAAGAAAAGAAACCGTGTGGAATTACAGTTTTGTTTTCACACGGTTTTTTAGAAAATGAGAGTTAGACATTACTAACATGAACACTGGCAGTTTTTTTGAAAATGAAAAAGAGGACGGATTTCTATGAGAATATTGATTTATGGTGCAGGTGTGATTGGATCCTTGTATGCGGTCTTATTTGCAGAAACTGGTTATGATACGAGTATTTATGCCAGAGGTAAAAGACTTGAGTTTTTAAAGAAAAATGGACTGCTTTATAAGAAAAACCAGAACATAAGGCGGGCAAGCACCAGATGAAATGAGGGAGCTGCATAAGTAATTTTATGCTTATATGAAAAAACTAAAGGAGGCCAGATATGAAATTTTATGAAAGTGGAGACAGTAGTAAACCAGTGATATTTTTATTTCCTGGTACCTGTTGCCTGTATAGTAGCTTTGATCATATACTGGATAGATTACATTTTTATTTTTACACGGTAACAGTTTCTTATGATGGATTTGATCCAAATGAGAAAACAGAATTTTATTCAATGGAAGATGAATGCGAAAAGATTGAGCAGGAAATCAAGAAAAAGTATGATGGAAGAATTAAAGCAGCGTATGGGTGTTCCCTTGGAGGAAGTTTTGTATCCCTTTTGATTCAGCGAAAAAGAATTCATATAGATCATGGCATCATTGGGAGCAGTGATATGGATGAAGCTGGTCAGTTTATGGCGAAAATTCAGTCATCTGTAGTTGTGCCGATTATGTATAAAATGGTGCATACTGGTAAATTGCCTAAATTTATGCAAAAGAAAATAAATGAAGCAGATAAATCAAAGAAAGAAATGATTGATGGATTTTTAAATATGTTCGGCATTGAGCAGGGAGGAAATCCATGGATTACGAAACAGAGTGTTTATAATCAGTTTTATTCTGATCTGGTTACGAAAGTCCAGCATGGAATTGATGTGCCGGGAACTACGATACACGTGTTTTACGCAACAAAGATGGGCAGAAAATATGAAAAGAGATATTGTACTTATTTTAAAAATCCGGATATTCGGAGACATAACATGCAGCATGAAGAACTGTTTTGCTGTCATAGTGCAGAGTGGGTGGAAGAAGTAAGAAAGGCAGTGGAAGGCGACAGATAATGAAAGAAAAAGTGAATGTGACAGGTGTGCCGGAAACGATGGTACAGACTCTGTATGCAAGAGCAAAAGAAACAAGAAAGAAAAATGCTAAAATAAACGACGAAATTGCAGAAGAACTTGTGAAAAATCTTGATTATGACTTTTCTAAAGCGGATAAAGATAAAGCCATGAACTATGGCGTGATTGCAAGAATAATTGTATTAGACCGGATGGTTGAGCAATATTTGGAGAAAAATACAAATACAATTGTTATAAATATTGCATGTGGACTGGATACCAGATGTTATCGAATGAAAGGGAAATATCTGCATTGGTACAATATAGATTTGCCGGAGACTATGAAGATAAGGCGGCAATTTCTTCCAGAAACAGGTCCGATATATCAGATTGCAAAGTCTGCAATGGATGATTCCTATGTAGATGATATAGATTATCACTGTGAGAATGTTCTGGTAATAATCGAAGGGCTTACAATGTATTTGTGTGAAAAAGATATCAGAAAGATGTTTTTTATTATTGAAAAATCATTTCAGGAAGTAACCGTAATGGTCGAAACCATGTCACCTTTTGTTGTAAACCATGTGAAAGAAAAATCCATAGAGGGAAGCAATGCAAAATTCACATGGGGAGTTAAGAACGGAACAGAACTGCAAAGAATTGTGCCGGGATTTTCTGTTCAACAGGAAGTCAGTCTGGTTGAAGGAATGAAAAAGCTTATGCCGATTTATCATGTGATAGGAAAGATTCAAATCGTTCGGAATATCTCAAACAAAATAATAGTTTTGGAGAAACGTGGCCGATATTAAAGAGATGATACAAATGAAGAAAAGACATTTTGATGTGGAAACAGATGGATTTTATGGTGCATACTGGAAATGCAAAACAGGATCAGACTGTGCAATGATTGCCATGATCGGGGATGATCCAGAGGATTATCTGGCGCGTACATCCGTGAAATGGCTACATAAACTCGGTGTGAATGTGATGACAATGTCACCTGGAAAAAAAGATTATGGACATCATAATTATCCATTGGAACGTATAGAGAAAGCAATCAATTGGTTAAAAGCACATGGTGATCAGAAGATAGGAATTGTCGGGGCATCTACTACAGGAACACTGGCATTGACTGCCGCTTCTTATTTTGAGGATATTACATTAACGATAGGTCTGACACCGAGTGATTTTATCTGGCAGGGGTTTATGCAGGGCAAAAAAGATGGCTGTAAGGAATGGCCGATTGAAGGAGAATCTCTTTTTTCTTACAAAGGAGAACCCCTTCCGTATATGCCATTTTGCTACAAACATCCGGATTACTGGCATGTGATTAAGAAAGAAACAAAACGGACCGGTGATATGATTAATTCAAGAAAACTGTTTGATGACTCGGAAAAGGCTCACCCAATCACAGAAGACGAGATGATCAAGATTGAAAAAATCCATGGAACGTTATTGCTGATTGGTGCGGAAGATGATGTGTTGTGGGATACTGCAAAATATATCCGCCGTATGAAGCAGCGTATGAAAGAACATTCACACACATGCAGATTGGATTATGTCATTTATGAGCATGGAACCCATTTCGTTTTTCCGGAGAGCATGCTAAAGACAATGCTCCCGGTTGGATCCGGACTCTTTGTGAAACTGGCATTTCAGGCAGCAAGAAAACATCCGAAAGAATGTCGCAGAGCACGTCTGGATATTGACTGGCGGGTAAGAAATGCTGTTGCAAAATGGAAGAGAGTAGATAGATAAAAAATAGACAAAAGGTGGAAGTGTGGTATTTAAAACAACAGGAAATAAATCAAATTCAGTCATTCTGTTTTTCCATGCAATGGGAGTAACTGGGGAAAGCAGTATGCCGGTTGCAGAGAAAATGGCAGAAAAATATTATTGCATTATGCCAACATCGACTGTGTATTGCTCCGGACAGAGGTATCAAAGCAAAAGAGATGAGATACAAC
>NZ_JBCLNI010000057.1:0-5255 GCF_039062885.1 Blautia sp. 2227st1_G12_2227SCRN_220401
AAATATACGTGATACTACCATGCTACCCTTTTCACATTTTCTTGATACAAATAATAGGAGTATTTAATTACGCAATATCAAAAAAAAGAAAGTGGGCAGCTCTATTCGCTGTCCACTTCCTGCATTATACCTTATATTTTCTAATTATCTTCTTATAATTAACTCAACTTTCCCAGCTGATATCTCTAAATAAAGCCTGAATAAATGCGGCTTGAGATGCAATCCATTCACTTACTTTACATTTTATGATGGATGTAATATCAGCAGATAATGTTAAAATGTGCTCCACAAACAGAGCCATAAGGCTCTGCAGTGAACTGGTTAAGTCCATGTCCTGGATATCATCGCAGAACATGAAGAATAATTCGCCATACGTTTTCTGGTCATTTTGGTTCCTGCGGATCCATTCCAGAATGATGTATCTTGTAAATACAATGGTCGTATGGCTTACCATTGCACCATAATTATGGCTCTGAAATTCAGTGCCTAACTTCAGAAAGGATTTTGATGATCTGAAAAAACATTCGATAGACCATATGCCGATATTTTAGAAATGCCGATTTTTGACTTTCTGAAATATTGGATTTATAAGACTTTGTAAATATATCGGCATTTCTTACTATAGAGACGTAATCAGTCATTATTATAGTATTTCCTTTGATGAGTATGAGACAATCTATGAGATAAGCGATGTTGATGATAAAAACACGGTATAAACTTAGCGATAGTGACAGTTCCATCTTTAAGGATGATGTGATGTTCAAGTATGCCAATGACGAAGATACTATCAAGCGGCTTTGTGGATTAAAATAAATGCCGATAGTTTATTAACCATGCCTGATATTGGGTCAGGCATGGAATCTTATAGAAATTTTATCGGCATTTCTAAAATATCGGCATATGGCAGGTTATGCAGATATCGGCATAACCTGCCATATGTTTCCATAAATCCGTACGATCTCAGCATCACTTAAAGAAACGTCTGTGCTTAAGAGATACAGACATTCACTCTTCTTATTGCGGTTTCGTACGAAAACGATCTTAACAGGAATTCCTGTTTTGGTGGTGACGACTAAAGAGCCAAAAATATTTTTCGCACCTTCAAAGCGGACCATTCTTTTTAGTTCGTGAAGTGTATATTTTTTGTCCTTATAAGTATAACGCTGTTTCAGCTACTTGACCATTCCGATCACATCGAGCCCGGTATCCATAACAGAGCGGATCATAGGTTCCGTTGTGAACCAGGTATCCATAAGAAGATAATCGGCCTTTATACCGGATTGTAAGGCTCTCTGGATAAGAAGAACTGCGGCGTCTGTTTTACTCATCATGCTTTCTTTACGGAACTTATAACCGTTTGTACGATGATCAATATTTTCAGATATTTCATTGTAACGATTGCTCTTTTTGGCAGAAGAAAGCAGATTAAACCCAACGGGGATAAAACTGTAACCATCAGACCACCCCAGTGTAAGCAGGGTAAATCCTTTCTGAAATCTATGTTCTACATGATCATAGACACGTGCAAGCAATTCTACAGATTTACTCCGATTCCGCTTTACTACGGAATCATCCAGAACCAGTACTTTTATCCGTTCCGGTCTGGTAAGAGCATCAAATCTGGAAGTAACTTTAGCTGCAAGGAGCATAAGGAATCTGCTCCAGTTATAGGAAGTTTCATTAAGAAAACGATAATACGTATTCTTTGAAACGGCCTGGTCTTTATGTTTAGAGTTCAGGAAACGAAAGAGATTTCGTCCCTGAAATACAAGCAGGAGTAAAAATTGAAATACTTCATATGCTGAAACGCCACAGGATTTTGTAATGTTGGAGTTTCGCAATAATTTTCCAATCTGAAGTTCTTTTAAAGCATTGGAAAATTGATTTTGGGTATTTTCATTTTTATCATTCTGGTATATCATAAGTTCAGCACCTTTTCCTTTGAGTATTTGTTTGTGGTGAACTTATTATATCAAAGATCAGGTGCTGTTTTTATGTCAAGGTACCAATTATTTTAAAATTTTAGTTGAAAAATCAACTGTTTATGCCAGGTTTACTGGTGGGAAAGTTGAGTAATTAATTACAGTTTCTCATTTGAGTGTGTGAAACTTTTTCTGTAAATAGCTAATAACAGCAAGGTCTTCTATGGTAAAATATAAATCATAGGAGGCCTTTTATTATGGCAAGAAGAGAAAAGAAACCTGTACACAAAGTAGTAATGACAGAGGGAAAGCGAAACATCATTCAGCAACTTCTTCAGGAGTATGATATTGAAACCGCTGAAGATATCCAGGATGCTCTTAAGGATCTGCTTGGCGGCACCATCAAAGAGATGATGGAAGCAGAAATGGATGATCATCTTGGCTACCAGAAATCTGAATGATCTGATAGCGATGATTACCGCAATGGATATAAATCAAAGCGTGTAAACAGCAGCTATGGCAGCATGGATATCGATGTTCCACAGGACCGTAAATCAACATTTGAGCCACAGGTTGTAAAGAAGCGTCAGAAGGATATTTCTGATATCGATCAGAAGATTATTTCCATGTATGCAAAAGGGATGACGACCCGGCAAATATCCGAAACCATCGAAGATATCTACGGTTTTGAAACATCAGAAGGCTTTATTTCAGACGTTACAGATAAAATCCTGCCTCAGATTGAAGACTGGCAAAATCGACCGCTGGATGAAGTATATCCAATCCTCTATATAGATGCCATCCATTATTCCGTACGAGATAATGGAGTAATCAGAAAATTGGCTGCCTACGTCATTCTTGGCATCAACACAGAAGGGAAAAAAGAGGTTCTTTCAATCACTGTCGGTGATAATGAAAGTTCAAAATACTGGCTGTCCGTCCTGAATGAGCTGAAGAATCGTGGTGTAAAGGATATCCTGATTATCTGCGCTGACGGTCTTAGTGGTATTAAAGAGGCAATTGCCGCTGCATTCCCCAAAACAGAGTATCAGAGATGTATTGTACATCAGGTAAGAAACACGTTAAAATATGTTCCGGATAAGGACAGAAAAGCGTTCGCTTCCGACCTAAAAACGATTTACCATGCTTCAGATGAAGAGAAAGCTAGACTGGCTCTGAATCGTGTTACTGAAAAATGGACCGCAAAATACCCGAATTCTATGAAACGCTGGTATGATAACTGGGATGCGATAACGCCGATTTTCAAGTTCTCACCGGATGTCAGAAAGGTTATTTACACGACCAATGCAATTGAAAGTCTGAATTCTACCTACCGTAAGCTCAACCGTCAGAGAAGCGTATTTCCAAGTGATACAGCACTCCTGAAAGCTCTGTATCTGGCAACTTTTGAAGCCACAAAAAAATGGACTATGAGCATTCGAAACTGGGGACGGGTCTACGGTGAACTCAGCATTATGTACGAGGGAAGACTCCCAGAATAACAGAATCTGTATGCATGATGAGAAGGACGTTTTTGACGTCCGCTCTTGACATGCCTGAAAGCATGTCGTATATATAAAACAAGAGCTGGAAGCTCCAATTTAGTGTTTCCAGCTCAATCATTATCATAGAAGATTTTTATTTACAGACTTTTCTTCATAGTCTCTCTCATTTTTCAGTTCGGTTATATATTTATCTCTTTCCGACTCAGGAATCTTCAAACCACCCATCGCCTGTTCTGCAGACCATCCCATTGTCTCCATAAGGCTTTTAATTGAAAAAAGAATTCCTTTTTCAATTCCTTTCTCCTCAACACCTTTACTTAAATTGCACATAGTAGACACCTCGCTTTCCAAAGTCTTTGTCATCTCAATTGCAAAATCTTCCTGCAGAATCTTCTTTTTTTCTTCTACTTCTCTCTCCGTCGAAAGCAATACTTCCAATAATTTCAATATACCAGATGAATTATCATCCGTAGTTCCCAAACAAATCATGATTGCAGTTAATAAGTCGTAATTTTCAATCTTCTCTTTGACATTTCCCACCAGATTTTTTTCTGCAATATAATACTCTGTAATGGTATTCTCTCTATATTGCGGAGGATTCATACAAATCCAAATCGAATATACCTTTTTTATATTTTCGTAATGAGATGAAGTAAATTCTGTCCCATACTGTGATGAAATCATACGGCTACAATAATATATTCCACGTTTTATAATCGGATAACCCGGATAAAAGTCATTCTGCGCTTCAATATTGATTATTAACTGGATTCTGTTCTCCGTTCCTGGAGCTTCCGCACAAAAACGAATATCATAGGTAACCGTGCCTTCATAAACAGAAGCATCTTCCACAGATACATTCCTTATTTGTTCTCCAGATAATCGCTCATCTACATTTACAGGCACTTGTCCAATATCCGGTTCTCCATCAATGTATCGAGAAACTATTTCCTGTATATTACAATTTCTATATTCTTCCAAACATTCTTTCATAATCCAGGCAAGTATCACTTTGTTTGCCAACAAGCGCTTGCAGGCCGCATCATATGCCGCTTTATCTCCCATTGCATCAATATTCTTTGACAATATGCTTTCTATTCTCATCCAGTACAATCCTCACTCATCATTCTTGTTTTATTTTAACATATCCACAAAAAAAAAGCCATCTTTATATACTTTTCACAAATACAATTTATCAAAAATCTATGTATCTCTGATACCTGTTCCATAAAACAATATCCTCTAATTTCTGCTTATATTCTTGCATGTCATCTATATTAGTTATATAATCATATGCGCCTACTTTCAGTACAGAATAAATTTCCTGTGGTGTTCCATTCATTATTACTAGAATAGAAACATGTGTACCCAACCTGCCTTTTATTCTTATTATCGGCATAGTCGCATCTTGAATTCTATCCTTATCAAAATGTATAATGACAACATCTGCCAAAGGATATTGACCTTTTTGCAGGTCATCATACTTATACCACATTAGTTCAAATTTACTTTGAATAATTTCATTAGTCTTTTCAAATGCTCTTCTGCTATCACTAAACAATAATATTCTCACCTATGCCACTCTTTCCACAATCTATAATTTTATTAGTATATACCTTCTCCGCTCATTGTGCTGTTTAATGTCAAAATATCGAGTGTTCATGTAACTTTTCCCTTACCCACACTTTCAACTTCCATACAACACCACCCTGGCAAGGAACCGCCCCGGCTCTGTGGTGTCAACAGACAACACCCCCTGATATTTATCCGCCGCCCTACGGACAGATGGCAGGCCGATCCCATGATTGCTTGTATCCGTTTTTGTTGT
>NZ_JBCLNI010000058.1:0-4233 GCF_039062885.1 Blautia sp. 2227st1_G12_2227SCRN_220401
TGATATCCATAACCTGCTGGATATGCTTGGAAGCAATATCTCTTACTGCGTTTGCGATCTCTGCCGCTGTATAAGGATCGGTATCTGTAACTGTGATGGATACTACTCGTGTATCCGTTGGTGTATCTACGGAAAGCTTCTTAAGAAGCTCCTCATGTGTCATATCCAGTTTCAGCTGTGCGATCACACCCTCAGTAACTGTACGGCTCTTGATCAGCTCCGCATAGTCCTTGGTCAGTGATGTACTTGTCTGGATATCCTGATTGGTCAGTGTGCTGCTGTCCTGCTTGGACAGTACCACGATCTTGGTTGTGGATTCATACTTCGGTGTGATCAGAAGCATGGTTCCCATAACAGCTGCCAGGCAGAAAACAATACCGGATAAAATGATAACACCCAGCTTGCTCAGTAACAGGTGAAATACCTCACCAAGATCGATCTCTACTTCGTCGTTGTTGTTAACAGTCTGATTTTCCATTTCTTTTCTCCATTACCCTGTGATTTTCCGGGGATTTTTGATAAAGATCTTCTTTACATATTCGCTCCCCATTGTTTTTTCCATTTTGGCGACACATTTGCCGATCTCCGGGATACGCTCCGTCTTACGGTGTCCGTCAGAACCGACAAAATCCAGAAGCCCATGCTTCATGACTTTCCGTGCAA
Organism: Blautia sp. 2227st1_G12_2227SCRN_220401; assembly: GCF_039062885.1. Lineage (NCBI taxonomy): Bacteria > Bacillati > Bacillota > Clostridia > Lachnospirales > Lachnospiraceae > Blautia > Blautia sp. 2227st1_G12_2227SCRN_220401. The sequence continues at coordinate 664 of NZ_JBCLNI010000058.1, forward strand.
AGGTTTTTGCCCCGAATCCGTCCTGACCGCTGATGGTATCTGCGTTGACCTGGATATGTGCTCCCATATCCTTCAGCTCTGTCAAAAATCCAATATCGTTCCGGGTAGCCTTATAACGTTCCACATGAGCGATGATCGGGATAAAACCATTCATCAGAAGACTTCTGACCCGTTCTTCAATATAATTTTTCTCATCTCCGTTGCTGAATTCCACAAGCACATATCTGGAACCTGCAAGGGTAAGCCGCCGTCCCTTCTTAAGGCATTCCACCATATCCATACTGGAATGGAGTTCACAGCCCAGATAAAGTCTCATGCCTTCATCACCAATATTCATGGCTGCTCTACGCAGCTGCATGAACTGTCTTGTCACAATGTTCATATGCGGCTCAAACATATCGTACCGGAAATGTGGTGTCAGGATCACATGACGTACGCCCTCCTGATACTCCTTGTTGAGCATCCAGAGTGATTCTTCCATGTTTCTTGCACCGTCATCCACCCCGGGGAGGATATGACAATGAATATCATAAAGTCCCTTCATTAAAATAACCCACTCATTTCTGTTGTCAATGTTTTTTTATTTACTGCTGCTCTCACCATAATCTCCGTAGGAACCATACTTACCGTACTTGCCGTATTTACCATACTTGCCATAGTGACCGTAATTGCCGGCCTTGCTGTAGTCCACCTTGTTCAGGATGGTTCCCAAGATCGGGCAGTTGCTCTTGGCAAGCTGATCTCTTACTTCCTGTACAAAACGGTAGCTGATGGTACCGGATTCAACGACGATTACAGATCCGTCGCAGGAATCTGCTATGATAGCACTGTCGATGATCAGTCCAAGCGGCGGTGTATCTACAATAACGTAATCATAAACATCTCTTACCACGCGGATCATATCCTTGAAGAGTCTGTTTCCGAGAAGCTCTGCCGGGTTCGGAGGTACGATACCGGAGAAGATAATATGGAACTTCGGAAGTGTAGTGGCACAGATCACGTCAGAAAGCTTAGCCTGCTTGGAAAGATAATGAGCAAGTCCCATTACCTCCTGGTCTACTGTCACACGTCCCATCAAAACGGATTTACGCAGATCGGCATCGATCAGAAGCACTGATTTGCCGCTCTCAGCAAGAGAGGCAGCAAGATTAAATGCCACACTGCTCTTTCCCTCATTAGGAGTACAGCTGGTAAGTGCGATCACTTTTTTATCTGCTCCGCAGAACTGGATATTTGTTCGCAGAGCTTTATAAGCCTCATCCATCTGGTGATCAGACTTCCAGTTGCTCAGTTTAACTTTAATCATAATTCCTTTTCACCTTTACCTTTATGTTCTATCTGATGACAGTCTTGCCCTTTGGGCATGTCTATAGGTTATTATACAATCCTATTTTCTAATACGCAAGTTCTTTATTCGACAGAAAAGTCGTTAAATATGTACAATTTGCCTAATTTTTATTATTTTTTATTCCCCGGCCCAGAAACAGGATAGATTATTTTTATTCCCTGTGTTAAAATAAACCCACGGCAATGAGTGCAGCGGTTACAGGAGGAGCCCTATTTTTTGCCAACCGTGATTGGCTGCCATAAGGAGGATATAAACATATGACAAAACAGGAATTTCAGAAACTGACCGAAGATCATGTCCTGCTGCTGGATGGTGCTACCGGCTCCAACCTGATGAAGGCCGGCATGCCACGTGGTGTCTGCACAGAGAGCTGGGTGCTTGAGCACAAGGATGTGATCCAGTCTCTGCAGAAGGCATACATCGAAGCGGGAAGCCATATCATCTATGCGCCTACCTTCGGCGGAAACCGTATTAACCTCACTATGCATGGACTGGAGGATCAGATTGAACAGATCAATCATACCCTGGCCGGCTATTCAAAGGAGATCGCACCGGAGGGTGTTTTCGTAGCAGGTGATATCACCACCACAGGCAAGATGATGGCACCGGCCGGTGACATGACTTACGAAAAAGCCTTCGAAGTCTATCAGGAACAGATCGGCTATCTCCGTGATGCAGGTGTGGACCTGATCGTAGCAGAAACCATGATCAATATCGAGGAGACACTGGCTGCTGTAGACGCCTGCCAGAGTGTCTGCGAGCTTCCTATCATCTGTACCGTGACTGTAGAAGCAGACGGAAGTATCTTCAGCGGCGGAAATGCCATAGAGGCTGCCATGTCCCTGGAAGCTGCAGGTGCAGACGCTGTCGGCATCAACTGCTCGGTTGGCCCGGACCAGCTGGTATCGGTTATCCGCAATATCAAAGAGAACGTTTCCATTCCGGTCATTGCCAAACCCAATGCGGGAATGCCCCAGATCGATGATCTTGGAAATGCAGTTTACAGCATGACCCCTGCGGATTTTGCAGGTTATATGAAGGTGCTGGTGGACAACGGTGCTTCCGTGATCGGCGGATGCTGTGGTACCACACCGGAGTTTATTTCGGAAACCGCCCAGGTGCTTGGACTTCGATAACTTTAACCGGAACAGATATGCTTCCACGCACTGCTTCAATTGAGAACAGCAATAAGCCGTGAGTGAAAGATTCCGTCAAAAAAATCCTGAGGATCCTATGTGAGATATCAACAGATATCAACATAGAAATTCTCAGGATTTTTATTTTTCCGGATATTATTTCTCTTTTACTGCTTCTTCCGGCCGGTTTGCCTCATCCGCATAGGAGCTGCGGATCGCTTTTCGCACTGGAAGTACACAGGCAGGAACAACGGAAAGGCCGTCCACTCCCATCTGGATAAAAGCTTCTGTAAGATTGGAATCTGCTGCCAGCTCTCCGCATATGTAAACTTCACATCCTGACTTATGTCCTGCCTCTGTTACCATGCGGATCATCTTTACAAGCGCTGGATGATGATCGTTGTATTTATCCTTCAAAAGAAGATTCTGCCGGTCCATAGCCAGGGTATACTGGGTCAGGTCATTGGTTCCTAGGCTCAGAAAATCCACACGTTTTCCAAGTTCTTCACTGATCATGACCGCTGCCGGTGTTTCGATCATAATTCCGGTACGGATGTTTTTGTAAGGAATGTTCTTCTCATCCAGGCCCTTTTTTACCTCACGGATCAGCTTCTCGATCTCATCCAGTTCATCCTCGGACGTGATCATCGGATACATCAGGTTGATATTTCCATAGGCACTTGCACGGTAAATAGCCCGAAGCTGCGCTTTAAACATTTTTTTGCGATCCAGGCAGAGGCGGATGCCGCGGTTTCCCATCATAGGATTGACCTCATCAGGAATTGCCATATATTCTGCCTGACGGTCTGCCCCCAGGTCCACGGTACGGATCACTGCCGGACGTTCATCCATATCCTCAGCTACTTTTTTATAGGCACGGAACAGCTCATTCTCTCTTGGATAATTCTCTCTTCCGAGATACTGGAATTCACTTCGAAGAAGGCCGATACCTGCTGCTCCGTAATAAAGAACCGTATTCAGATCATCCAGATTTCCGATGTTTGCCAGAAGCTTGATCTCCTTGCCATCGGCTGTAATATCCTTTTGGTTCCGAAGTCTCAAAAGTTCTTCCCGCTCTTCCTTATC
>NZ_JBCLNI010000059.1:0-3900 GCF_039062885.1 Blautia sp. 2227st1_G12_2227SCRN_220401
ACATAAGGAAAAACAGGATCCCCAGGTACAGTCCTGAAAGCTTTGAGTTCTTTTTCATCCGATTCCCTCCAGTTCCTTCACATTAGTAAGCTTCCGATATAATACGATCATCAGAGTTGTCAGTATCATCAGTACCACAGCCAGTGCTGCGGCAAAGGGCCAGTTATTGCCTCTTGTCATCTGCTCCTGGATCAGACTTCCCACAAGTACGATCTTGTTTCCGCCCAGGATATCCGCAATAAAAAACAGACCCATAGACGGAATAAAGGTAAGTATCACTCCAGAAAGAAGTCCCGGCAAAGTCAGCTTAAAGGTGACGCTCCAGAAAGCCTTCCATCTGCTGGCTCCAAGATCTCTGGCAGCTTCCACAAGGGACCAGTCCAGCTTTTCCGCACTGGAATATACGGACAGTGCCATAAACGGCAGCAATACATAGATCATACCGATCACGATCGCAGGATAGCTGTACAGGATTTTTAAGGGCTCCTGGATGATGCCAAGCTTCATCAGCAGATAATTCAGAAGGCCCTTTTTCTGGAGAATGATGATCCAGCCATAAAGACGGATCAGGGAATTCACCCAGAAAGGCAGCATCAGGAAAAGCATAGCCAGCTTCTTTTTGCCCTCGGAAAGCTTTGCCATAAAGTATCCGAATGGGTAGCCCACCAGACAAATGATCAAAGTGCTGGTGAGCGCAAGGCGGAAGGATCCCGTAAAGGTCTGCAGGTATACAGGCTCCAGGATCTGCTTGTAATTATCCAGAGTAAATTTCCAGTTCACGCCGTAGCCGCCGTCTGCTGTGGAAAAGCTCAGTGCAGCTACATACAGAAGAGGCAGTGCGACGAAGATCAGTGTAAAAAGATACAGCGGCAGGATCATCCATACGGAGCCTGCTCTGTGCTTACGCATGAGTACCTCCTACACAGGGACCTGACTGATCCGGCAATACTTCTTCTGATCTTTCTTCCCGATCTACCAGCACTGCATCTGTAGGAAGAAAACAGCAGCGCACCTTTTCTCCTACACTGACATTTGTATCAATGCCGTAACGGCTTGCCACGATTTCCTGACCTTCCGAAATTTTCAAAACAACACGGAGCTGGCCGCCGGCGAAGGTTTTTTCAATGACTTCGGCGGTTAAGCCATCGCAGCTGTCCTCTGTGTGTTTTTCTGCGGGCTCCTGTACACTCTTTTGTGTGTTTTCTGATGTGCAATTCGGCGTGCTTTGTTGTGCATTTTTTTTATTTTCCTCAAACCGGATATTTTCGCTTCTTACTGCGATGGTAACCTTTTCTCCTTTTTGCGGAAAAAATCCTCTGTCAGATGTAGCTGCGGTGTCCATTGATACTTTTACTTTTCCGGCATCAGTTCTTACGGTGATCTGAGCGGAAGTACCGTCAATCTCCTCTTCCGCAATGCTTTCCACAATACCGGTCAGGATATTGGCATTTCCAACAAAGGTTGCCACATAGCTGGTCTTCGGATGATTATAGATCTCATCCGGCGTCCCAATCTGCTCAAAGCGACCGTGGTTCATCACAGCAATCGTATCAGACATGTTGATGGCTTCTTCCTGATCGTGAGTGATATAGATAAAGGTGATCCCCAGCTTCTTCTGCAGGCGCTTCAGCTCGTGCTGCATGGCACGCCTCAGCTGCAGATCCAGTGCACCAAGGGGTTCGTCCAGAAGAAGTACCTCCGGATTGTTCACAAGTGCTCTGGCTATGGCCACACGCTGGCGCTGACCGCCGGAAAGCTCTGACGGCTTACGCCTCTCAAAGCCCGGAAGCTGAACAAGCTCCAGCATTTCTTTGACTCTTCTGCTGATCTCCGCTTTCGATGTTTTTTTCAATTTCAGCCCATATCCAATGTTATCTGCTACATTCATATGGGGAAAAAGTGCATAATTCTGGAACACTGTGTTCACATTGCGCTGATTCGGTTCCAGGGATGTCACATCCTTTCCATCCAGAAAAACCTGGCCGGAATCTGGCTGTTCCAGGCCTGCAATGATCCGCAGTGTAGTGGTTTTTCCACAGCCGGAAGACCCCAGCAGAGTGACAAATTCTCCTTTTTTTGCTGTAAGACAGATGCTTTCCAGGACGTCCTCACCTTCCTGGAAGCTCTTTTTTATGTTTTTCAATTCTAATGAAATTTCGGACATTTAGTTCTCCTTCTGTTTGCTATGATATCCGCCCCCTGCATGGGACTTTCCTGATATAAGATTGCTTATTGTACTCTCGCAGGGGATTCTCCTGATTCGGTTAACTACTCATTTTCACGAAAATTATCTTGTATATACTGACAATAAGTTTCTTTATTAAATACAGGTTTAAATTCCCGACAGATTTTTTTTGCTTCTTTTGCCTGATCACAAAGAAGACGATACGTAGTCAGTGCCAGAAGCTTGGCTGGTTTGATATATGCCAGTTCTTCATCCATGATCTTAAAATCTGCTCCGTGGAGTTTTCCCTCAAATCCTCCGAATGTGAAATTCAGCACTGGAAACAGATGGGTCAGGTCTCCTACGTCGGTACAGGCGTTGTTAAAATCTGCTGGCTTTGAGCACCGGTACGTAGCGTCCAGAAGCTTTACAGATTCCTCCATCACTTTATCCGCACCTCTGTGCAGGATCGGCATATATCCCTGAAGCGGTTCTCTTTCGATCGTACCACCGAATGCATAGGCAGCTCCGTCATAGGCACGGTCCATTTTTTCCTGTGTTGCCCGGATCGCATCCAGAGACGCTGCACGGACTTTTGTTTCGATCACCGCTTCGTCCGGAACTGCATTGATCACATCTCCGGCTTTTCGGATCACGTTGTGAAGACGCACATGGTCTTCCTCCCGGAACGTTTCCCGCATCAGTCCCATCATCTGGATGGCACTGGAAGTAATACTTAATGCATTGACACCATCCCATGGATCAATGGCTGCATGTGCGGCTTTTCCTCTTACTGTCACTCGTTCTGCGGAAAATCCGTTGCATGCCGCATTTCCCAGGTAAAAATCTTCTTCTACCGGCATCATGTGCACATGTGTGGTCAAAATAATGTCTGAATGATCAAATTCTCCAAGCCGGATTAGCTCGCTTTTTCCGGATGCCGGGAAGCCGATTCCCTCTTTCCGAAGCCGTGCACGTTTATCTGCATCAATGTATTCTTCCGCCGGAACGGCAAAAAAAGATACGGACCCAGACAGAGAGGCTTGAACCTCCTCATTGGTCAGTGCCAATGCTGCGCCGATCATGGCTGCAATCTGTGCGTGGTGTCCGCATGCATGTGCTGTCCCGTTGGCGGGATCAGCCATCGGATGCGACTTACATCCGATGGCGTCAAGTTCTCCGATAATAGTAACGTTCGGTCCGTCCTGTTCCATCCACTCAGCGCGAACCCCTGTGCGTGCAAGTCCTCCATGCACACGAAGTCCCAGGCCACGCAAAAAAGCCGCAACATGTGCGGCTGTTCTCTCCTCATAAAATCCCGGCTCCGGATGGCTCTGGATATCCTTCGCAAAGGCTATGATCTCATCTCTGTGTTCATCTATAGTCTGAATGATCTTTTCTTCAATATGATTCATGTCTTATAACCTCCATTTTCCGCAGGTTAAGCTATATGATATCATAAAACAGTTGATTTGGAAATAGATATTTTTGGGAGATACTTCCATCACCAAAAACAACTAATCTGTCACATTCCAGTTTTTGTTTTAGCTGCAAAGCAGCCTGCGCTTTGGATGCTTTTTGCGGCATGATCTCCAGCCACTGCTCTCCTGTGTAGATGTCCTTCTGATAAACAACATGATATTTATTTTTATATTTATGTTGACACTCCCCACAGCTAAAGCAGGGGGATTCTTGCTTCTCCCACTACTGCATTGGCAAACACCTTACGGTACTGC
>NZ_JBCLNI010000060.1:0-2750 GCF_039062885.1 Blautia sp. 2227st1_G12_2227SCRN_220401
GATACACTTACGGTAGAGAAGTCTGACTTATCATAGACATCCACAAGATAAACACGACCTTCACTCTCCGATGCACAAATCGTGTATGTGATAACACGTGCTCCCCCAGACTTACCCTTCCCCTTAGAAACAATGGCAAGTCTTATTTTACGGATACCAGGGCTTAGTTCATCCCCCTGCATGGGGTTCTTTTCCAATGACTCGATAAAATCCTTCATGTCAGCCTTAAAAGACTTATACCTTTTTGCAAGGATTTTCGCTTCCCTCTCAAAATGTGGGGTGGTCTTTACTTCAAAGCTCATCAAGAAATGCGTTTGCGCTCTTGGCTGGCTGCTCACCAGCTTCGATTCGTTTCACTTCATTCAAGCCCTCTCTTATTCGAGTGGCTATTTTTTCTTCTACGGACACTGGCACCAATTTAAAATCACCGATACGTGAAGTCAGAAAGACGGATTCTCCCTGAATAGCACGAAGAAGGGTCGCTGTCTGATTCGTCCGAAATTTGCTCAATGGAATTACTTGCATATATCTTAAACTTTTTGATTGTGATACAAATGTAACCATTGTCACCGATATTGTAACCAAATTAATATACTTTAACACGCAAAAAAAAGCTTCAATAAACGCACAATCCCCCAACCCCCTTACGAGGGGGCTTTGTCTTTGTTTTCCCTATTGTTTTTCGTCCGTTTTTTCCGAAAGTTGGGAAGCAATCTCAACCTTATGAGCTTGTTTCTATCTTAACATCGACTATCTATGTCCTATCCTCGCGCGCGCGCATTATGCGAGAAAAACACCCTCTAAGTACGAGATAAAGAATACTAAAGTACGAGATAAAGAATAAAAATCACCCCCATCAAGTACGAGATAAAGAATAAACAGTACGAGTTCTATTTGTTAAACTCGTACTTAATTTGTATCTTTGCAGAAAACCATAAAAGCACACTTATGAAACCAACTACTTACATTGATTGGGACGGTCTGAAAGATATTCCGTTCTTCTACTGCGACACAAAGGAAGATGAAGAAAATAAAGACTTCGACATATACTATCAAGGGAAACTGGTGCTGCATGACTACAACCATTGCGGACACTACCTATACACAGCCGCTGTGCTGTTTAGCAGAATCAAGAATAAAACGGCAGACTGGGTAAATCTGCGCAACCTTTGGATTCTGCGTGATTGTGTGCGTGAGAACTACAATCATGGAATAGGGGTGGACGACATTATCTTTGGAGAGGATTTTGATGGCGAGAACCTCGATACACTCACACCGCTTACTAAGAAACGCTTCGATTATTTGTGTAAGCGGATTAAGGAACTTGACCCATACGCAACAATCTAAAAGAATACCTATGAGCGAAAACCTACCAAACAAAGCCGTATTCCAGTCCTATATATGGACATGTGCCAAATACGATTTCAGTCCTTACGAAAAGCGTATCATATATCGTCTTATCGAATTTGCCCAACGATGGTTGGAAGGTATTAAAATCAAAGACCATATGCACAAGATTGAGCCGTCTGACTGTGGGGTGAACATCACCATGCCTGTAGCATCCATTCTTCGAGACGAAGATGACCACAACTATGCCAAGGCTAAAGCTGCATTCACATCGCTATCTAAGAAAGGGGCTGAATATGAAGATGATAAGATTTGGTTCTATACAGCCATCATCGAACACCCTAAAATAGAAAAAGGCACAGGTATTGCTACCTTCCATGTCTATGACCCTATCTGGAGAGCCGCACTTGATTTTACGAAAGGGTTCAAGAAATACGAACTCATAACAGCCATGAAGTTTAAAAGCGTCTATGCCATGCGATTCTATGAGCTGATGTCCGGACAAACCCAACCTTTGTTCGTGTCGTTAGAGGGGTCTGACGGACTTCGCGAAAGGTTTTGCTTGCAAGGAAAATACGAAAGAGTTAATGATTTCAAGAGATATGTTATCGATGCAGCTAAAAAAGAACTTGATGAATCCTCTCCATACTCCTTTGTTGCTAAGGAGGAAAAGGAAGGAAAGAAGGTCATTGGCTGGACCCTATTCCCTGTATTCTTTGAAGACAGAGAAGACCCTGCACTACAGGAACAAGCGCGCATGGCTAAAGTTACGGCACGGCTCCAGCTGGAGAACAACGTATATGACTACCTCAAATTCTCCTTTGACTTCAAGTCTGATGAAGTCAACAAGAACAAGAAAACCCTTATCGAGGGGCAAAACCGCATCCCCAATTTCATGGGGTTCCTGGGAGAATTGAAAAAAGGCGCACGACTGGCAGAAAACCCCAAAGGATATGTTATCGGGGCTATCAAAAGAAAATTAAAAGAAATCTAACTGAATAACAAATAATTTCTTAAGTTTGCCATATCTAAACTTTAAATGTGTATTATATGAAAAAGTTTTTATTATCATTAGCTACTGCTTTTTCCTTTGTGTTATTCTTAGGGTCATGTACCAATGAAGAGGACATAAACAACAACGGTTATTCCGATAAAGAAAAAGCTAAAATTGAAACATTGATGAATTTGTTCGATTCTTATGGTTGGGAACTTGACACGACTTTTAGTATAGAACAGCGTAACAAAGAACTTTTAGAAATGGATTACGAAAAGACTAAAAGTTTCTTGGAGTACATGAGTAATGGTATTGAGTTTGATAATTTTGAACCAACTCAACAAAATGAAGACAATGCACCAAAAGCCTTAAGCAACACAAGATCTACTATGACCTTCCCTATATATGG
>NZ_JBCLNI010000061.1:0-2861 GCF_039062885.1 Blautia sp. 2227st1_G12_2227SCRN_220401
AGTCTATCGGATAGCTGTTCATTTTCCCCCTCTAAAGCCTTTATTTTGGCTTTTAAGGCATCTTTTTCCCTATCGTTAACCGTTTTCCCTATCAAGCCGTAAAACTTCTCTGAAGCCTTAGAAATGAGTTTTTGGACGTTTTTCTTTGTTTCAATGGAACGTAGTTCTTTCTGAAGCTGAAGAAGCTGGTTTTGCACGTCCTTGTGCTTGTCTAACGCACTGGATATATCGTTGGATAGTTCCTGAAGCTGTTCTTTCGCACATTCGGTCTTGTACTGCATAGCCGATAAGTGTTTGCGATCAGAAGAAACACCACGTTCCATGCCCAGTGCTTCAGATGCTATGGTTTGGAGTTCTGCCATGTCATCACGCGATAAACGCACACTCTTCCCGTTCGGCTGCGTCCAATCGAAAACTACATGGGCGTGAAGGTTAGGTGTCCATTGCTTTGCGTTCATGTATCCTTCGTCCTTGTGTATATGGATTTGAAACGCTTCAATACCGAAACGTTCCTTGCAGACCGCAGCGAATTGCTGGAGTTCCTGCATGGTGGTTTCTTGCTTGATTACTATTACCCCCTCCCGTATGGGTGCTGCTTTAGTCTGCATCTTCTGCCCAACCGTATCGAAATATCTCTGTTTCGCACTCTCCAGCCGATGGGAGATGCTATCTCCAACCCAGCTTTCATTCAAATGACTAAGTTCCGGACGAACATAGTCCAACTCTTTTTCCCTAAAGTTGTGAATCTCGCTCCCCGGCTTCACTGCTTGTACATGAATACTTGTTGCTCCCATAAGTTAACATTTTTGTGACAATCGATAACAGCCGGTGACAGCCGGCTGACAGGGGGTTAAGGGGGCTTGTCCCCTTACACACGTACCCTTTAGGGTGCTAGTGTGCTATCACCATACTGCATAGGTGCGAAGTTAGTGAATGTTTTGTAAATGCACAAATAAAGGGGAAAACATTTGGATTTGCGACAATAAAGTACTACCTTTGTTGCTGACCAAACGGTAGCTGACCGATACGGGAGAGTTACCAAAATACAAGCCGCTGGAGTTAATTGACGGACATCCGACATCCCCAGCGGCTTTATTTTTGCCTATCTGCTTCGTCTAGGCATACCAGTACCTCTACTAAAAATGTACTTCAAAGATACTTATTTTCTACCGACTTGATAGTTTTTACCCCATATTCTTGGACATTTTTCCCCCATGAGGTTATCTTTGTAGGGTGAAAGAGAAACCCATAAACGGGGATAGATTGAATGCTGGGAAGCATAAACAATCGGGGTAAGGTTAGCGAACCTTGCCTTTCATCCCCCATTATAACTTTACATAGAGGAACTTTATCTATCCCCCCCCGCCCCCAAAGGGGGAGCGACCAAACGGCAGCTTCACTCAATGGAGTGTTACAGTTCATCAAAACCAAGTGATAACTGTCGTTTCTCTGCTTCTTCTTTCTTTTGGGCAGCTAAAGTCTTTTTCCGAACGTATGTTTTTGTAAATGAAACCCTATCCCCATTAAAGACAATCAACGGATTAATGAACCAATTATATTCGTTTGGACCTCTTGCTATGATTTCACTTTGTACGAGCTCTGCCAATCCTTTGTATATGGCTTTGTCTGATTTGTATTGGGTGTATTCTAAGCATTTTCGCCTATCGAAAATTATCATATCATTCTTAGGCTTCATGCAAGTTAGAATATACCCGAAAACCCGAATAGCTGATTGTGATAGATTGAAAAAAGCGGCAAAATTCGCAAGGTATAGTTTTGCAAATTGCTCTTCATCTACTTCTATTTGTCGGATAAACGAGGTTTTGAATACTTCTCCTGTATCTGTATCAGCAACAGCAACTACAGCTTTTTTATCACTTCCCGTACTACTTTTGTATTTCTTAACAACGTGATTTTCAATCCCTTCAATTGCTTGTTTCATAAAGGGGTTTTCTTCGTTTTTTTGAAAATCGGTTAATTTGAGTACTTTCTTATTTTCCATAAACATTCTATTTAGGCAAATTTGACTTTCTATATATCGGTGAAAAAGTATAATTTGATTTTCCACAAAGGAATATTTAAATTTCCATTAATACAATAAAAAAGCAAAATATATTTTCCTTTTTAACATCTAATAGGAAAGAGTGACTTTCTAATATGGAAAATCAGATTTTCCAATATGGAAAATACCCTATATTGAGTATCAACTACTTAACTTATTCTATTTCTTAAGTTCTTATTATACCCTAAAAACGGCATATAATCAACTACTTAAAAAATCATCGGTCGGGGAGCGCCCAGCGGCAAGGGGCGGGACCACCCGTCCCGACGAGCGCCCACACCATAAACTTTTTTTCGAATAAGCACACAACCGTTTTTCGAACCCTGCAAAATTTCTTCCGAACCCGAACGGCGTAACACTCCATTGAGTGAAGCTGCCGTTTGGTCGCTCCCCCTTTGGGGGCGGGGGGGGGTTACATACCCATGCCGAAACCTCTGCTTCTGGTGATTTGCTTGAGTAGGTCTTTCCCCTCTTCCATAGCTTTTGATATGTTTGGGAAATGATGCCTTAAAGCCTCCAGTTGTTCGGAATTGAACAAGTCTTTCATCTTACCAAGTTCTTTTTTCAATTCCTTGGTTTCGGTCTTTAGTTCTTGGTTCTCCGTTCTTAGTCGGTTACTGGTTGTCCTTGCATTGTCCATTTGCTGTCTATAATACTCCTTGTCGTTCTCGGCTTTGAATACCTTTGTGCCGTTTCGCTCTTTTTCAAGTATAGCCTTTCCCAGTCTATCGGATAGCTGTTCATTTTCCCCCTCTAAAGCCTTTATTTTGGCTTTTAAGGCATCTTTTTCCCTATCGTT
>NZ_JBCLNI010000062.1:0-2050 GCF_039062885.1 Blautia sp. 2227st1_G12_2227SCRN_220401
GTATCACATTGATTTTCCGAACGTAAAAAACAACTGCCTACGTTTCGAGGTCAGCCCCTCGATAGAGGAAAGCGCCACCTTTACGGATGCGGACTGGGCGGAACTTGGTAACGACTTCATGCAGCGCATGGGGTTGGCGAACCACCAGTACATCATCATCCGGCACAGCGGTACGGAGAGCAAGAAAGAGCAAGCCCACCTGCACATACTGGCAAACCGGGTTTCCCTTTCCGGGGAACTGTACCGGGACAACTGGATAGGGAAAAAGGCAACGGAAGCCGCCAATGCCATAGCCAAGGAACGGAACTTTGTACAGTCGCAGGACATTGGCAAAGTCAACAAAGCGGAAATCAAGGAAGCCATGGACGGCGTATTGAAGAAGATGCAGGGCTTTGACTTTACCAAATTCAAGGAAGAACTTGGTAAGAGAGGTTTTAAAGTCCGGGAAGCCAGGGCAAGCACCGGGAAACTTAACGGCTACTATGTCACAGCCCGAAGCGGTACGGAGTATAAGGCAAGCGAGATAGGGAAAGGCTACACTCTCGCCCATATCGAGCGGACACAAAGCAAACTGAAGTGCAACTCAATGAACATATCTCATGGAAACAAACTCACACCCGGAAGCGGCAGCTTCCAACGTTAAGCAGGGACAGTACAGCCCCCGGAAAAGAAAAGATACAACGCCAAGGGTAAACCCGCAGCTTGCGGTAGAACTGGTGTATCAAGAACTAAAGCGTGTTGAAGTCTATACAAAGCGCATAGAGGACGCAACAGCCCGAAAGGTACAAATAGACGGGAAAAGCCTTGAAAGTGCCGAAAATCGCCTAAAAAACGTGTTGGCGGACTTTGAACGGCAGGGGTACAGAATGAAAAACGGCGGTTATGTGGACAAACGAATTTCGTTCTACTCAATCCTTTGTGCTGTTATCTCCCTATTGTTCGCTTGTTTCATGTGCTATCTTTGGACGGATGCAGCCAAAGACCGGGACAACTACAAGCAGTATTATGAATACTACCAAGAGCAGGCAAGGGAACAAAAGGGGAATAAATAAACATCTAACTTTACGAATTATGGGAACAACGGAACACGAAGAACCCCGGTTCTTCTTCATACTGAACAAGGGTGCGAAGTCCGGCGGCGAAATCACCCATGCCGTCCTAAACGGTAGTATCGTTTCGAAGCCGGCAGGCTGGGACGCCTTTCATGGGCTTGCACTGGCGAGAGAGAAACTAAGCAGCGAGGAAATACAACAGCAGATGAAAGAACTTGGTGTAGAAATGGAAATCGTTCCTCTGATTTGACAAGATTACCCGGAGTGTTTCAGCCGGGTAATCTTGTTACTTATCCTTGATTTTCCCTTTAAGGGCGTTTATAATCCACCCTTTCGGATTGTTCTTTTCTCGTGATTTTCCGTTTAGGAGAGCCAGTTCTCCGATAAGGTCGGTTATCTTTTCTTGTGCCGTTATGAATGTCTCTTTGTTCCGGTTTATCTCTTCCGATGTGAAGCCGCAGGAATAACGGAGGTACTCGTACACATGGCTGTCTATCTGATATCGTGCTGTAACCTTTGCTTGCAATTCTTTCCCTTCCAGTTCTTCATCTCTGAACTGTGGTTGATAGACCGGGTAGAACCTAAACCCGGTCACCTTGCTACGTTTGTTGTTTGGGTTTTCACGCACTTTCACGTAGTTGAAAGTGTATGGGCAGCTCTCATCAAGCGCAGCCTTTGCTGGTTTCAAAACTCTTTCCTCAAAATGATCTATTCTGTCTTTTCCGTTCTTGTCCTTGTATTTGTCCGCAGGTATGCCAAGACGGTCTTTCAAGTTTTCAAGGGATATATCCAAAGGGTACACCTGCCCACTCATTAACATGTAAAACCTAAGGGAATACCCAGTAGGTAGCGCAAGAGCCTTGTTTAACTCAAATTCTCTGTACCCCTTGGCGAACTTGGTAAACACATCCCAAAGGTCGTTAGACACACGAAAGGTTATAATGCCAGTGCGTTTTTTATATTTTGGGTTAGATATAAATCCGCACTTCCACCATTCC
>NZ_JBCLNI010000063.1:0-1938 GCF_039062885.1 Blautia sp. 2227st1_G12_2227SCRN_220401
GGTCATGCTGAGGGATCTTCTTCAGTCAGAGGAGTTTAAAAATGCAAAATCCAAGCTGTCTTTTGCAGCAGGTAAGGATATTGCCGGAAAACCGGTAGTGGCAGATATTGCCAAGATGCCGCATCTTCTTATCGCCGGAGCAACCGGCTCCGGAAAATCCGTCTGCATCAATACGCTGATCATCAGCATCCTTTATAAGGCTACACCGGATGAGGTGCGTCTGATCATGATCGATCCGAAGGTGGTGGAGCTCAGTGTATACAACGGGATCCCGCACCTGTTCATTCCGGTGGTCACAGATCCGAAGAAAGCGGCCGGTGCGTTGAACTGGGCTGTTTCCGAGATGACCAGCCGTTACAATGCCTTTGCGGAATATGGGGTACGTAATCTTGGAGAATATAACAAAAAGGTTGCCAATATGCGTGTCCCGGAGGGAGAAAAGGCACCTGAGAAGATGCCGCAGATCGTGATCATCGTGGACGAGCTTGCGGATCTTATGATGGTTGCGCCGGGAGAAGTTGAGGATGCGATCTGCCGTCTGGCCCAGCTGGCACGTGCAGCAGGTATCCATCTGATCATTGCTACCCAGAGGCCATCGGTCAATGTCATCACAGGTCTGATCAAGGCCAATATGCCGTCCAGGATCGCATTTTCTGTATCCTCCGGTGTGGATTCAAGGACGATCCTGGATATGAACGGTGCCGAGAAGCTTCTTGGCAAGGGCGATATGCTGTTTTATCCTCAGGGGTATCAGAAGCCGGCCAGACTGCAGGGCGCTTTTGTTTCAGATGAGGAGGTCAGTGCAGTCGTAGAATATGTTTCTGACAAAAATCAGGGTGCTGTTTATGATACCTCCATCGAGAAGCAGGTCAATACAGCCGGTGTCCCGGGAGGAGCCGGCGGCGGTGACAGAGATGTCTATTTTACAGAAGCCGGTAAATTTATCATTGAGAAGGAAAAGGCCTCCATCGGTATGCTCCAGCGTATGTTCAAGATCGGATTTAACCGTGCGGCAAGGATCATGGATCAGCTTTGTGACGCAGGAGTGGTAGGTCCGGAGGAAGGAACCAAGCCAAGGAAGGTTTTGATGTCAGTAGAAGAATTTGAGAATTATCTGGAGGAGAACGGCGGATGAAAATAAGTATCCTGACAGTAGGGAAGATCAAGGAAAAATATCTGCGGGATGCCATTGCGGAGTATTCCAAGCGCCTCGGGCGTTACTGCAAGCTGGAGATCATAGAAGTGTCCGACGAAAAAACACCGGATAATGCCAGCGAAACAGTAGAAGATGCCATTCGGAACAAGGAAGGGGAGCGTCTTCTTAAATATATCCGGGAGGATGCGTTTGTGATCACTCTGGAGATCGGAGGCGAACAGCTGACCTCTGAGAATTTCGCACGGAAGATCAACGAGCTGGGAATACGTGGGACCAGCCATATCCAGTTTGTGATCGGCGGCTCTATCGGTCTTGGAAAAGAAGTACTGAAGAGATCAGACTATGCTTTAAGCTTTTCGAAGATGACATTTCCTCATCAGCTGATGCGTGTGATCCTTCTGGAACAGATCTACCGCAGCTATCGTATCATCAGTGGAGAGCCCTATCATAAATAATATCATACTACATATCTGCAAATATCTTGACAATTTTCGGATATGTAGTATGATAAAAAAAGAGTAGCACTCAAAGCTCAAGAGTGCTAATAATCACAGAAAGAAGGAAATGAATATGGCATTAAAACCAGTTGCAGACAGAGTTATCGTAAAATATTTTGAGACAGAAGACAAAACCGCATCCGGCATCGTACTTCCGGACAGCTCCAAGGAGAAAACCCAGCAGGCAGAGGTTATCGCAGTAGGTGGCGGTAAGGTCGTAGACGGTAAAGAAGTACCGGTACAGGTAAAGCCGGGCGACCGTGTGATCTACGGAAAATACACAGG
>NZ_JBCLNI010000064.1:0-1854 GCF_039062885.1 Blautia sp. 2227st1_G12_2227SCRN_220401
ACATAAAAGCTTCTGTTGCAGGTTCCTGTATAACGTTCTCTGCGAACATATTTACCTTTATCATCCTTCTCGTCCTTCTTCTCTTCTCTGGTTGCCTGAATGTTCAGATAACCATTCTTCAGCTGGATCTTCACATCCTCTTTCTTAAATCCCGGAAGATCGATCTCCAGTTCATAATTGCCATCTACATCACGGATATCTGTCTTCATCATATCCTTCACCTGAGGATAAGCATTGGCAGCTGCCTGACGGCCTGTCGGATATCCCATAAAATCATCAAATAAATCTTCTCCGAAAATACTTGGCATTAACATAACTCATTCCTCCTGATCTATATTCGCTGCGTGCTGCGCAGGCGTTTTTAATTTACTGTTTCTGAAAACATCTGCAAATTCTGTAAGAACTTTCTCCGGAAGATTTCTTTTTTCTCTCTTCCTTTGTTCTGTATGTACTATAACACGCATTATTAGCACTGTCAAGAGGCGAGTGCTAATTTCACACTTTCTTCACATTTCACGTAATTTTACGATCCATTTTTCCGATACATATGTCTGAAGCGCCGAAGATAGAAGGACTCCCAGGATCAGAAATGGAACTGCCTGTAAAAACACTCCCATAAATACATAAATATAATAACTGCTTTCATAAAAGAGAGCCCACGTCTGCTGAATACAGGAAAGAACATCTGTATCGGGACCATGGATCCGTATTCAGTGCAGTGGAGATATACTTCATGAGATCTGTCGAATAATACATCTGATCGATACCGGGACAGTAACAAGGCAGGCTACCGCACCAGATAGCATGACTGCAACATCCTGGAATAGGAACTGGGAATTAAGAATGATCTCCAGGCTATATTGCTGTGTCTGAATGTATGAAAATAATAAAATAGTTCCTCCAAGATAAGCAAACAGCAACGTATTTACCGTTGTACCGATAATTTCTTTCCCAACCTGATAGCCAGAAGCTGTAAGCTCTTTCGCTGTCAGACTGTTTTTATGAGTCCAGACTTCATATACAGAAGATGTTACAGATAATGCTGTATCGATAACAGCCCCAAGAGTACTGAAAACAGTTACAAATATTCCTACATGAAGCATGTTAATATGAAGGTCCGTACTGTAATAATACATAAAATCGTCTTCCGAAATCTGCAGCTCATTTAACCCGTAACTTCCTGATCTCCATGTAATAATATAAATCGGAATAAACAAAAGTAACATTACCAGCAGTGTAGCCAGAAAAGCCGCCCGCGTCTTTGGATTATTTCCGTTCTGATAAAACAGAGAAATATAACAGACACCTGCACCTGCCACCAATATCAGGAGCAGTACAGGAAAACCGGCAGACATCAGCATAATTGAAAAAAACAAAATTACAATATTCCCCGCCAGTGTCATAATTGACATGGCTCCACGCTCTCCGCCAATCAAGATCACCAGAAAAATTAAAATCAATGCAAGAAAAATGATCATTCTCTGACACCCCTTTTCCGTGATGGTATTTTCATAATCGCTGAAGCAATAAAAACAGATACCGGTATTGCCAGTACAATTCCAATACTTTCTATCAGAAAACGACAGATATCATATGGAATGTGGTATCTCACGATCGTTACAAAGCTTATATCATTATTCATCTTAAGTATGAACATGGGAATCATGCCGCTTGCCAAAACAAACAGCAGTACATTTATCATGGTTCCCATAATATCATATCCGATTTCACGACCGGAATGTATCAGTCTTCTCAGAGAAACCGATGGATTTTTCCGCACGATCTCTCCTACTGCTGCGCTGATCGTCACCGTCACATCCATAATTGCACCAAGTCCTGTCAGCATAATATCTG
>NZ_JBCLNI010000065.1:0-1655 GCF_039062885.1 Blautia sp. 2227st1_G12_2227SCRN_220401
GGGACAAACTCCGGCAGTATTCCGATACGCTTAGACTGCACCGGGCTGCCTGCTCCGCAAGTGCGTCCTTTTCAAGTTCGGTACACCGGAATGTAATCTTTTCGTTCCGTCTTAGTTCCATGCCACAAAGGTAATCTTAAAATCCTTTTGAGCAAAGCGAGAAAGGCAAGAATGTCCGACAAGGACACTTCTTGCTATATATACACATGCCGCATGGGAATACATCCACGCCAACCGCCCAGCAAAAAGCCCCGGCGTGTTAGAAAATCCCCCACAGCCTAACAAATTCTACCCCATTTCTACCCAAGGGGATTACACGCCGCAGAAGTCATCCGGGAACATGTCTTCCAGTTCGTCCAAATCAATGGTTTCTTCTTCGGACACCTCCACCCATTCAATGTTTTCTTTCCCTCTTATCGCACATGAGTACATCTCGGCGGCGGCAAGAGAAGAGAACACCTCGTGCATAGGCTCGCCGTTCTCTAACCAGTAAACACAATATTCGACCATAACAGTTTTATCATTTATCGTTGTAATGCCCCTCTACCTCCAAGATGTAGACCTCTACCACTTCCTCGTAAATGTCATAGATTATCCGGTCATGGGCGGTAATGTGTCGAGACCATGTAATATCCCCACCGCCCCTTAACGCTTCGGGATGCCCAAGCCCAGTCTTAGGGTGCTCTAACAATTCTTTGTAGATTTTCTTATACTTCTTGAACAAATTGGGGTTTGATTTCTTCCATTTGGCAATCACCTTATCCACCCCGTCGGAAACCCTAATTGTGTACATCATAGACTATCGAAATAAGCGTCAATATCCTCACTGCTTTTGAGGGTAACACACTTTCCGGATTTGATTTCTTCCCTTGCCTTGTCAATCCTTGCTTGCAGCTCCGGGGTTATCATCAAATCTTCACGACCAACTTTTACCAAAGCGTAAATCTCGTTTTTCCTGCGAATTAGTACCTGCTCGCCATTGTCAGCTTTGGTGAAAGACGCTGCGAGGTTGTTACGGTATTCTCTTACTGATAATGCTTCCATATCTGTTTGCTTTTAAATTCAGCACAAAGATAGCTATATTTCAATAAAATACAAACATTTTGTACACAAACGTGTACACGCCATAAAAACCCGTTTCCAATCCTACCGCCCGTTGGTTGGTTTTGCTTTGCTCTTTTTCCCTATCGTTTTTCTTTTTCCGACAGTAAATCAACCACTTAGCTCTATAAATTCCCCTTGTCTGTTATAAGCATCGTCTGTAATATGCTCTATCACTTCTTCGCAAACGCCCATAAATAAAGGGATTAGAACATGTGTTTCCCCACACTTTGGGAGTTTAGTCCCCACACTTTGGGAGTTTAAAAGTAAATTAGTCCCCACACTTTGGGAGTTTTACCCCTCTTTTTTTGTTTTAATGTGGGGATTGTGTATATTTGCAGCAAATCAATCGTTTATGAAAAAGAAACTACCTATTACCAAGAATAAAGATGTTGTTGTTTCATGGGTATATACATGGTCAAAACAGCAAGACATGTCCATACACGAACAAAGAATAGTTCTTCGCATACTGGAAGCGTGCCAAGCTGAACTAAAGGGAGTAAAACTGAAAGATTATGCAGGCACGAAACGCAAGTTTGAGCATGGACTTTGGG
>NZ_JBCLNI010000066.1:0-1608 GCF_039062885.1 Blautia sp. 2227st1_G12_2227SCRN_220401
CCAATGCCATTTAGTTAGAACATAGTATTCCAAAAGATTGCAATGTATGGTAAAAAAGAATTATACATTGCAATCTTTTTTTATACAAAAGGAGGCTCGCTTATGAACTCTACTTTTGCTTCCAGTTATGAATTGCTCCTGTCTGCTATTTCTGAATTAGAACTTCAGAAGGATTCTTTTGTCCTTCACCCTGGCGTTGATTTTTCGAGAAAACGTAAGATTTCCTTTCGGGATACGATCCTCTCTCTTTTAACCATGCAGGGTGGCTCTCTTTCTACTACATCCCATGACTTTTTCCAGCACAGGTTTCCTGCTGATATCCCTTCTCTTTCCGCTATCCACCAGCAAAGGGCCAAGCTTCTTCCAGATGCCATGAGTTACCTGTTTTATCATTTTACACAGAAACTTCCGGCAGGACATACTTATGATGGATTTCAGCTCCTGGCTTGTGACGGATCTGATCTGAACATCTGTTATGACCCTGCGGACAAAGAAAGCTGTAAACCTTCCGGCAATGGAAAAAGAGGCTCCAACCAGCTCCATCTCCATGCGCTGTATGATCTTTGTAATAAAAGATACACAGATATACGGATCGAAAAGACAATGGTCAGCAATGAATCCCGTGCCCTGGTCCAGATGCTGGGAAATATCAGCACCCCTGCCAGAACGATCATACTGGCTGACCGGGGATATGAAACTTATCACGTTTTTGCCCATATCATGGCAAAAGGCCTGTCTTTTGTTATCCGTACAAAGGATATCTCCCGCAGGGGAGGGATCTCGTATGGTTTCCGGCTGCCTGACAGGGAACTGGACGAAGACCTGGATTTTTTTATCACACGGAGCACGGTACATTCAAAAAAAGATCCTGTCCACTATAAAAAACTTTCCCCAAGCTCCGTGTTTGATTTCCTAGATCTGGAAAAAGACGGAAAACAGGCAGTCTATCCTATGAGATTAAGAATGGTACGGTTTTTACTGGATACCGGTGGATACGAATGTATCGTTACGAATCTTGAAAGAGAAGCATTCCCTCCGTGGAGGATCAGGGAATTATACCATTTGAGATGGGGAATCGAAACATCATTCCGAAAATTAAAGTATAGCCTGGGGCTTTCCCAGCTTCATTCAAAAAAGGCGGGATACGTAGAACAGGAGATATACGCGCGCGTCATTCTGTATAATTTCTGTGAATCCGTTACCCCACATGTAAGTACTCATCAGAAAAAAACAAAATACGCTTACCAGGTGAACTTCACCATGGCTGTACATATCTGTAAAGCTTTCCTTCAAAAAAGCAGTCCTACGATCTCGCCTCATATCGAGACACTCCTGTTACGCTACCTGGTCCCGGTCAAGCCCGGCCGGAAATTTCCCCGTACCAAAAAGAGGAAAGGCTTTGTAAGCTTTGCATACCGAGTGTCCTAATATAAGAATACTATAACTTTTTTTGGATAAAAACACAAGTTATTTAAAGGATAAAAGTACGATTTCTACCCCAAAGGGGAAGTTTGCGTATTTTTTCCTCTCAAAGCACTCCAAATATCAAAACATTACAGAATGTAACATAAAGAATCATCTACAAAATGTTCTATCTAAATGGCATTG
>NZ_JBCLNI010000067.1:0-1547 GCF_039062885.1 Blautia sp. 2227st1_G12_2227SCRN_220401
ACACGAGAATCAAGAGACCGCATCACCTACGCTAGGGTGATGAAGCGAAAGGTCAAGCAATAAGGGCACAGGGCGGATGCCTTGGCACTAAGAGCCGATGAAAGACGTGATAAGCTGCGAAAAGCTTCGGGGAGGAGCAAATATCCCGTGATCCGGAGATGTCTGAATGGGGAAACCCGCATGAGCAGACCTCATGCATCCATACGCCAATCCATAACGTATGGAAGGGAACCCGGGGAACTGAAACATCTAAGTACCCGGAGGAAAAGAAAGAAACATCGATTCCGTAAGTAGCGGCGAGCGAACGCGGAGGAGCCTAAACCGGTGTGCGTGCATGCCGGGGTCATGGACTGCATTTAAGATTCAGCGAAGTTAACAGAACGGTTTTGGGAAAGCCGGCCGGAGAGGGTGAAAGCCCCGTACGTGAAAGCAGAGCTGACTGAGCAGGATCCGGAGTACCACGAGACACGAGGAACCTTGTGGGAAGTAAGGGGGACCACCCCCTAAGGCTAAATACTACTTAGTGACCGATAGCGCATAGTACTGTGAAGGAAAGGTGAAAAGGACCCCGGGAGGGGAGTGAAAGAGAACCTGAAACCCTGTGTCTACAAGCTGTGGAAGTACTTTATATGTACGACCGCGTACTTTTTGTAGAACGGTCCGGCGAGTTACGCTTACTGGCAAGGTTAAGCACTTCAGGTGTGGAGCCGTAGGGAAACCAAGTCTTAATAGGGCCAGAGTCAGTAGGAGTAGACCCGAAACCGGGTGATCTATCCATGTCCAGGTTGAAGCTGCCGTAAGAGGTAGTGGAGGACCGAACCCACATCCGTTGAAAAGGGTGGGGATGAGGTGTGGATAGGGGAGAAATTCCAATCGAACCCGGAGATAGCTGGTTCTCCTCGAAATAGCTTTAGGGCTAGCCTCGGTGTGAGTCTTGCGGAGGTAGAGCACTGAATTTCCTAGGGGGCGTCAAAGCCTACCGAAGAATATCAAACTCCGAATGCCGTGTAGATATCACCGGGAGTCAGACTGCACGAGATAAGTTGGGCGGTCAAAAGGGAAAGAGCCCAGACCTACAGTTAAGGTCCCAAAGTGCGCGTTAAGTGGAAAAGGATGTGGGATTTCGAAGACAACCAGGATGTTGGCTCAGAAGCAGCCATACATTCAAAGAGTGCGTAATAGCTCACTGGTCGAGAGGTCCTGCGCCGAAAATGTCCGGGGCTGAAACGCGCCACCGAAACTAAGGAATCTGAAAAGATTGGTAGAGGAGCATTGCATGCGGGAAGAAGCAGTACCGGAAGGAGCTGTGGACTGCATGGAAGAGAGAATGCCGGAATGAGTAGCGAGATAGAGGTGGGAATCCTCTAGGCCGAATATCCAAGGTTTCCAGGGTAAAGCTGATCTGCCCTGGGTGAGTCGGGACCTAAGGTGAGGGCGAGAGCCGTAGCCGATGGACAACAGGTTGATATTCCTGTACTGCAGTATGACAGAACTGTGGGGACACGTAAGGAGAGCGGGAGCCGGGAATGGAAAGCCCGGTACAAGCG
>NZ_JBCLNI010000068.1:0-1305 GCF_039062885.1 Blautia sp. 2227st1_G12_2227SCRN_220401
CACATCGGAATACTGCCGTACACTCGCACTGGGCGGACGACCCAAGGAGAGGTACACGGAAGAAGAAAGGGAACTGTTTCGGGAGATAGCCCGACTGAAAGGAACACTCCAGCGTCTGAACAACTACTTCGGTGGGCGCCAGTACAGGGAAGTGTTCGAGGAGAACCAGGCACTAATCAAAGAACTTAAAAAGATAATTTCACGATGATAGCAAAAGGAAAGAGCATATCTCATGGCACGGCAGCACTGGAGTACGACCTTGCCAAAGAGATAAACGGAGAGGCAGCAGCCACCGAGATACACCGCCATGAGCTTTTCGGCTGCACAGGCGAAGATATGGTGCAGGAGATGAAACCTTACTTTGTTGATTTCCCGAACGTAAAGAACAACTGCCTTCGGTTTGAGGTCAGTCCTTCAGTGGAAGAAAGTGCAGGCATGACCAATGCGGACTGGGCGAAGCTCGGCAACGACTTCATGCAGCGCATGGGCTTGATGAACCACCAGTATATCATTGTGAAGCACAGTGGAACGGAGAAGAACCGCAGGCAAGCCCACCTGCATATACTGGCAAACCGTGTGTCGTTATCGGGAGAACTCTACAAAGACAACTGGATAGGGAAGAGAGCAACGGAAGCCGCCAACAGTATAGCCAGAGAGCGGAACTTGGTACAGTCAAAGGACATAGGCAAAGCCAACAGGGAAGAGATAAAACAGGCTATGAACGGTGTCCTTGCAAGGATGCAGGGATTTGACCTTGCCGGATTCAGCCGTGAACTCGGAAAGCTGGGTTTCAAGGTAAGGGAAGCCCGGGCAAGTACCGGCAAACTCAACGGTTATTACGTGGAAGCCCGGAGCGGAACAGAATACAAGGCAAGCGAGATAGGGAAAGATTATACGCTTGCCCACATCGAGAAGACACAGAAAAAATTGAAGTATAACTCAATCAGCAGGAATTATGGAAACACCCTCAAACCCAAAAACGGAGGATTACACCTATAAGCAGGGACAGTACAGTCCCCGAAAGAAAAAGGACACCACACCCAAAGTAAATCCGCAGCTTGCGGTAGAACTTGTGTTTCAAGAATTGAAGCGTGTAGAAGCCTATACAAGACGCATAGAAGATGCAACAGCCAAAAAGGTGGAAATAGACATGGGGAGTCTTGAAAGTGCTGAAAATCGCCTAAAAAGCGTATTGGCGGACTTTGAACGGCAGGGAAACAGAATGAAAAACGGCAGCTATGTGGACAAGAAAGTTTCAATGTACTCAATCCTTTGTGCTGTTTTTTCCCTATTGTTCGCCTGTCT